>JAFEEP010000033.1 GCA_018241045.1 Pseudomonadota bacterium
GAGCGTTTCGACAGAGCCGATCAGCTGGCCGTTGGCGTTCTTGCGGATTTCACCGATGTTCATGGACGTTCTCCTAGGTGGATCGATTGCGACCGAACCCCTTGTCCGGTCACTCTCTTCCCACCCCCCTTCCCTCCCGGCCGTCAGGCCGAAGCTGCGGGCACTGCCCGCAGAGGGAGACCTGTCCCGTGATACGCAGTGCTTGCGGAAAACGAAGACGGCACATGGATGCCCATGCATGCGGTCAATCTCGCAACTCTGCATTCTGAGGGTGTTCGGCGCAAACCGGCGCTGTCAGCCCGGCAAGTGCAAATACTTTGGTAGCTCAAGCCCAACGGTGAGCATGATGAGGTTGACGACAGCAACGGGGCTTCGCAGGATCGGTCGGTCGCTGAGTGACCAAACACGCAGATTGGAAATGAATATGGCAGTAAATGAAGCTGCGAGTCTGGGATCTGCGATCAAAGATGTGGCATCCTCCTCGAAATCCGTTCTCGTCGAGGCATCGGTTCAGACATGCGACGACGGATCCACACCAGTAGTAATTTTGAGTCCCGATGACGCGGTCAGAGTGATCAGAGCCCTTGCGCCGCGGATAATCTATCTTGTTGAGCAGGTTTTCGACCTTGCCGGTGAGATCGAAGCTGCGTGTGACGAGCTAGAAGACCTTGGCGTCGACCGCTCGCCGGACCCTTTAAAGGCAACCCAGCGTAGGTTTGCCGCCTATGACGGGCAAATTGGCGCGACAATCGCAAGTTTCATGATTGATGGGGCGCTTCATACAGCGGTCTCAACCGCGATTTGGCACGACGAATTCGGTGACGCCGTCGAGGCGATTCTCGAAGATGCTCGCGAAAGGGCCAATGCTGGCCAGGTTTCCAAAAGTTCGGAAAAAACGAAGGCGATCGAGCGCAAGGCTTTGGTCCTGCTGAAGCACCCATCGTTCAACCATGGACGCGTCTCGTTCGACAAACGCATGGCGCTGGCGGAAACACTTTTTCAGGATTGTGACCCCCACACGCTTTCAGAAATTACGCGGCGGGCAGAGAACCTGTTTTGGCTGGAGCAATCTGGCGTCAAACTTGATGGCATATGATCAGTGCCGACCGATAAGCGTACCTTGTCCAGATGAATGACTAGGCTGCCGCGCGCCCGCCATCTTGATCGCGATTGTCATTGGCCGGCTTTCTCGACGCACCTTGCGACAAGAACGCGAGCAGCCGCTCCTCATCCGCAGCCATCTTGTATTTGGCATCGCTAAGGAAGCTGGACCTTTCTTCCCGGACTTTGGCGGCCCACCGGCCGGTCCGATCGTCACGATCAAGCACGCTTTTCGTTCCAAAGGCCCGCAGCATGAAGCCGTAAGCCAGCAGCAGGTCGGGATGCTGATGGAAAAGGTGATGCCCGATTTCGACGAGATTTTTATATTTGAATCCGACCGGCTTTCCCGACTTCGCACTCATGACCAGATGGACGAGGCGAGTGACCTTCATAAGGTCAGGATATTTGCCCTCCAGCCCACAGCCATGGGTAAGAAGACGGTCATTTATTGCGAGCCATCGCTCATGGCGGCCCATGTGTTCGTCGTCGTCATTGAGCACGAAACCGAACACCAGCTCACGTAGCTCGTTTTCCCGTGCGATCTTCGCTCGTTCAGCGGCTTCGTTCTGAGCGGCAACTCGGGCGAGCTTGGCAGATTTGATCTGCTCAAGGAGCTTTGCTGCCTCGGACGAATAGTCGAAGGCTTGGACAGTTTGCAAATCGACATCGACCTTTAGCTCGTCCCAGAAAACAAGGCGTTCAACCCATTCGTCGACAATCTGATCGCCATCGATGACCGGCTTGCGATGCCAGCACTTGATCATGAATGCGCCTGCCGCTTCGGAGGCGGCCGCTGTGCTGTCATCGACCACAAAAATGTTGGAGTTGTTGCTGAACAGAATGTCGTCATCTGTCATGCGGCGATAATTGGGGTGAAAATTCGGCAACACCCATACCAACGCTGCGCGTTCCGATCGATAGAACTCCCTCCGGCTGAGCACGACATTCAGGAAGCTGGTGCTCAACTGAACTTCGAAGGCCAGGCGCAAATTTTCGAGACGGGCTGAGACGTCTGGGCGCCGCAGGCCGGACAATCCTTCGCTTGATCGCCAAGTTTGTTCGCTGACCACATCCGCAAACCGTGGATCGGCGGAAAGGCTTCTCAGGACAAGCAGCTTGATCCGCTTGTGCGGTTCACTCTCCTGGTTGCCACGATATTTCATGGCCCTGATTTCGGCCTCGGTGAAGCCGGTGCGCGTGACCGCGGGGCAGGAGCCATCTTCATGGCGATGCCGAAAGAAGAACCGCTTGCTGGTACTGCAAGCAAGATAGACAGGGACGCCACAATTCGCGCAGACCAGTCGAGTGCCGTTCGCCTTTACTAGCGATTTGAGCTTCTGACGCATGAGGATCGCACGCTCATATCGGAAAGCCCGGATTAGGCGACGGACATTGAGCACAGCGCCAGATTTGAGGCTGCGCACCTCGTCAATTTCGGGTTTTGCGACCGCTTCGGCCCATGCCCGCGGAACGATGGTCGTGTTTCCTACCATGGTCACCTCCAAAATACGGCTGCGGGCCTCATGCCAGCTATAGGCCTAGCACCGTTCCAACCTCGCCCCTGGTCGTTTGAGCCCCCAACGCCGGTCGACGTAGAATTCGAGGGACCGGCGAACCGGAAAGCTCAAAATATCTTCCGTGAATCCATACTCAAGGCGCACTGCGGCTTTTTGCTCTTCTGTCAGATCGCTCAGAGGTCTGAGACGAATATCAACCAGTTCTTCCCAGTCAGCATCGCGCGGAAGCTCTTCACCGATCGGTGCGGTTGAAAAGCTGCTGTCGGGAGAGACCCGGACGGGAAGATAGTCGCGCCACTCATCGTGATGGAAACTCCATGCCCGGACATGCAGCCGCTCTCCATCCGACGCGAAATGCGCAGGTGCGATCCATTGGTTTTGACGAAGCCCACTCGACATCGAGACATAGTCGATCTCGATCTTCAGCCGCTGCTCGAGCGCCTGATAGAGATGGCGCATCACAAATGGCGGGCACTGCCGAACGGGCGATGGCAGGACAGAGAATTCGTCAGTTGCAGGGCTTCTGAGAAGCTGATCCGGTGAGCCTACATCAAACGTGAAGGGCAGCCCACGATGCGTACTGTCGGCCAGGTAGCATTTGCGAACCGTGTCATACCTAGGTTTTGGTTCGGCTACGCGCTCCAGATACTCTCTGAAGTCGATCGCCGCCTGCGGCGAGGATATTCCAAATCGGTCGATCAGGTCTTTGCGGTTCACCTGCCCGCGCCATGTCAGGCATTGGTCAAGATAGACCAGACGTGCGAACATCGCAGGCTTGAGGGTGGGATCAATCATTGGGGCAAACGCTACTTGACTCGATCTCGGCTGTCTATATAAATTTTATACATACTGAGATTCGAGGTTCAGCGGAATGCGCATTTTGCACACAAGTGACTGGCATCTGGGCCGCCAATTCCATGGGGTGGCGCTGGAGGACGACCATGATCACGCCCTCGTGCAGATCCTGTCGATAATCGACGATCATCGGCCAGACGTTCTTATTGTCGCAGGCGACATCTTCGATAGAGCCAACCCGCCACAGAGCGCGCTGAAGAGGCTCTCGGAATTTCTGAGAACGGTAAGAGCAACGTCGTCCGCCGCCATCGTGTTGATTGCGGGCAACCACGACTCAGCGGCGCAGATCGGAGCGTTGGGTGTGCTTGCGACTGACGGCGAAGCAATCGTGCGGGGGCCGTTAGACGAGGATGAAAGGCCGTTGGTCCTATCCGACGATCATGGTCCGGTGGCGATCTCTGCTCTGCCTTTCGCCTTCGAATATGCGGCGCGGCTGTGCTTCGAAGACGAAGAAATTGCTTGTCCGGCCGATGTCATTCGCGCCCAGCTCGCCAGCGCGCGCAAACACGTTGCTGACGGAATGCGCTGGGTCGTCGTTGCCCATGCATTTGTTGACGGTGCCGCCACGAGCGAAAGCGAGCGCCCGCTCATGCGGATGGTTGGCGGGATTGAAACCGTATCGGCGACCGCGTTCGAAGGAGCGCATTATGTTGCGCTGGGGCATCTGCACCGCCCGCAATCAGTCGGACTTGATCATGTTCGCTATTCCGGCGCGCCGCTGGCCTTCGGATTCGATGAAGAAGGCCAGCAGAAGTCCGTGAGCCTGATCGACCTTGCACCTGACGGCACCGTCGAGGTGACCGAATTCCCCATTAAGCCGATGCGGAATGTGCGAACCATCCGCGGCAGGCTTTTGGAACTGCTGGCTGCAACCGAGGTATCCAACGACCTCGTCCGCGTGGTTCTGACGGACGAAACCCCGCAAATCGACCCGATGAAACGGATCCGGGCACTCTACCCCAACGCGGTCCAGCTCACCTACGAACGGAATGAGCGGCCCGTTGCAAAGCGCCTGGAGGAGCAACGAGCGGCGATAGACGATCCGCACGCACTAGCTTCGACATTCCTGGATATTGTGCGGGGTGACCCGCTCTCGGAAGCAGAGGCAGGAATCGTAGCCTCCGCGCTCAGTGCGTTCGCGATGACGGAGGTAGGTCAATGAGGCCGATCAAGCTCACCTTGAGTGCCTTTGGCCCCTATGGCGGCGTCGAAAGCGTCGATTTCCGGGAGGCTACGGACGCTGGACTGTTCGGAATCTACGGACCAACCGGATCAGGCAAGTCGTCGATCTTCAGCGCGATCGCCTTTGCCCTGTTCGGGGAAGGTGCGAAGGAAGAGCAGGGCATCGGGACAATGCGTTCGGATTTTGCAGCCGACGCGATGTTGACCGAAGTGAGCCTGCAGTTCGAACTTGGTGCCAAGCGCTACTACGTCCGTCGAATTCCCGACCAGCCCCGCCCGAAGACCAGGGGCGAAGGGCAAACCATGCAGCCGCATGCAGCTTGGCTGTTCGATGTGTCATCGGTCGCAATCGACGATGTCGGCCCCGACTGCTGCGGCGTCCCGCTCGCCGAGCGCAAGGTCGGCGATGTCGCGCGGCTTGTCGAGGAACTGCTTGGCTACGGCGCACAGCAGTTTCGTCAGATTGTGCTGCTGCCCCAAGGGCGCTTCGAAAGGTTCCTCGTCTCCAACAGTAAGGATCGGCTCGAGATCCTGCGGGAACTGTTCGACGTATCGCTTTACCGGAAGCTTACGGAAAAACTCAAAGCGGATGCTGCCGATGTCCGGCGCGAGATCGAAGACGGCTATCGCCTGAACGGCCAGCGTCTCGCGGTCGAGGGATTTGCCAGCTCGGATGAACTCAGCGCCGGTATTGCGTCCGCGCTTGAGCAATTTGAACTCAGCCGGTTGGCCGTCGCCGAAACATCGGCGGTGCTCACTTTGGCGAATAATGCCTTCGCAGCAGCGGTTTCCCAAGAAAAGCTCTTCGTTGAAGTGGATGCCGCTGGCGCTGCGTTGGAACAGCTGGAGGGCAAGCTTCCTGAATTCGAGGTCGTCCGCGCGCGCAAATCCCGTGCGGAGTTGGCACGGCGCATGGCAGACCTCGACAACGGTCTCACGGACGCTCGTAAGCGCCATGGAGCGGCCGTAACGGCCCAGGCCGGCGCCAGCGAAGCAGAAGTTCGTGCCCGCGACGCCGCGTCGGCTGCGAGTGCTTCGCTGGCCGAGTTACGGTCCCATGAGGATGAAATCGAGACCTTGGGGCGAAAGGTCGACGAAATGGGCCGCCATAAGCAAGTGCTGGTCGATTCAGCCGAGCGCCGCGCGGAGCATGAAAAGGCCCTGGGCGCTTTGGACAATGCGAAGCAAGGGTACGACCAGGCCGTTTCGGATCAACAGCAGGCTGATCGGTCCTTTGAGGAAAAGTCCGCCGCCGTTGCTGCTGCGCAACGCGATGCTCTTGAGCGTCACAGTTTGATCGGGCGGCGCAATAGTCTGAAGATCGAACTTGATGGCGCGCATGCACATCTTAATGCCAGCCAGGCACTGGAGAAGGCGCAGGCTGAGTACGACACTGCAGCAGCTGCGGCAATGGACGCGCAAACCCGCCATCATCACGCCGGTGAAGAGGAAGCTGCGCGCGAAGGTGATTACATTTCCGCCCAAGCGAGCGTCCTTGCCGCGCGTCTAGAAGACGGTGTGCCTTGTCCGGTCTGCGGCGGGAGCGATCATCCTAATCCCGCGCACGGGACGGGTGATGCGGGCCTTCTGGAGAAAGCATGGCGAGGGGCGCAGTCCGCTTCCATCGCTGCTGCGGAAATAGATCGCGAGGCTCAATCGCGGGCCAGTTCGGCCAAGGCAACGCTGGATGCACGCCAAGCGACACTATCTGGGCTTGTGGTGCCGCAGCGCGGCATAAGCGAGATCGACACCGAGTATCATCACGCCCTCGCTGCAATCGATAAGCTCGGTGACATCGTCGATTTGACCCTCCTCGCAAAGGAGGTTGACGAATTGCGTGATCGCAAGCTCTTGGCTGCGACCAAGCTTCTGCAAGCCAATTCCACCTTGGGCGATGCAACCACTGCCGAAGCCTTGTCCCGCCAAGGCTATGCTGATCGCATTGCTTCCGTTCCCGAAGCGCTACGCGATGCCACTGTTCTGCAAGCTGCAATTGATGCCGCAAGGGCCGATCTCGAGCGGCGAAAAAAAGCGATTTCTGATGCCTTGGAGCGCGAGCAGAGTTCCCAGGCCACTCTGATCAAGGCCGAGGCCGCCCACCAGACCGCTTTGAACTTGCTCAACGAATGTGCAGGTGAAGTCGAAAGCAAGCGGGCTGCATTTGACGCGCGACTGATCGAGTTCGGAATTTCCGAAGCAGCCTATCGTTCAGCCATTCCCGACGTCGAGCTGATCGGGGAGCTGGAAGGGTCGATTGCCGAATTCGACACAGAGTTGGCGGCAGCGCGTGGGCGGCAAACAGCTGCCAGGAATAATGTCGGAAGTGCTCAGCGTCCCGACATGGAACCGTTCCGGCTCAGCTGCAATCAGGCCCAAGCGGCGGCTAATGAGGCTTCAAGGCATAGCGTCGAAGCGCAGCAGAAGCATCGCTCGCTCATGGATTTGCAGACCAGTTTGGCCGACGAATTGGAAAGTCTGCAGAGCCTCGAGCAAGCTTCCGGTTCATTGCGCGGTCTCGCCGAAGCCTTCGATGGACAAAACGAGTTGCGGACCACCCTTGAGACGTTTGCCATCGGCGCCATGTTCGACCAGGTCCTTGAAGCCGCAAATCTTAGACTCGATCCGATGACCGGTGGTCGATATCGGTTCGAGCGGGACACTGTGAGTGTCGGCGGGCGATCGAAACGCGGCCTCGATGTACGCGTTCATGATATCCAGACGGGCCGGGCACGTGAGATCATAACGCTGTCGGGCGGTGAAACCTTCATCGCAGCGCTCTCTCTGGCGCTTGGCCTTTCTGATGTTGTTGAAATGACCCACGGAGCCATAAGGCTCGACACAATCTTCATCGATGAAGGCTTCGGCAGTTTGGATACCGAGAACGACGCTGGCACGCTGGATCAGGTTCTGCAGGTCCTGCAAGACATCGTTGGCGAACGCCGATCCGTCGGATTGATTTCACATGTGCCGCTGGTTCAGCAGGCTGTTCCCAATGGCTTCAGCGTTCGAAAAGGCGTGAATGGAAGTGTCATTGAGTCAAGATTGCAGTGATGTTTGACATTGCCGCTGCATAGGTGAATTTCAGCTGCATGCACAACGCGTTAACACCTTTTCGAAAGTACTCGGACTTTTCCGGCCGTGCGAGTGCGCGCGAGTTTTGGTGGTTCTTTGCACTTTCGGTTGCTGTATTTGTCGCCACGGTCCTGCTTACCGGTATCAGCGCGCAATCAGCCGCCAAAGCCACTCCGACTTGGGCGCTGGTATACGTTTTCTGGTGGGCAGTTACGGCAGTGCCATGGTTCGCACTGCAGGTGCGCCGCCTTCATGACCAAGGTAGAAGTGGTTGGCTCGTTTCGATCAACATCGCTGGTTATGCAGCGCTTTTCATCGAACCGCTGGTAGGCATCGCCTTACTGGCCATTTCTCTTGGAATCATGGCGCTGCGGGGTGAGCAAGGTAGGAACCGATATGGCGACGCTCCAGAGGTGGCACATGCGGAATTTAATCCGGTCGGTGTATCCTCCGAAGATGACCTTCAAACTTCCTACGGACAGCCGATCCGCGATAAGCAGGGTGTCTTGCGCTTGGAGGATGGGAGCTTCGAGTGCGCTGGACGGGCCTTCGCCAGTTACAGGGAAGCCTACCAATACAGCCTCAGCGAGAATCGACGTTCAATTCAAGAAATCGACAAAGAGCAAGGTAGCGCGGATAGCGAACGTCCGTTGGAGCAAACCACCGCGCAGCGTACCCCAGAAGTGAGCCTCCCATCGATGAGTTCTGGCACCGACAAATACGAGGTCACTCCGACCTCGGATGGCCGCTTCATGTCCGGTGGCTATACGTTCACCACAAGGGCACAGGCTGAGAACTATGCGCAACGGCGCCGAGGAACGGCCGCACCTGCACCGGTCATAGGCTCAAACGAGGCAACCGACGGCTTTCCCGACAGTCCTCCCCAGCTCGTAGCCTACAGCGGGCCCAAAGAGAGCTGGGCAGAAATCGAACCTGGCATCAAGCTGGGTAGGGATGGTCAGTTTTATGTTCGTGGGTATGCCCATGCCAAGCTAGACGATGCGCGACGGGCGGCCGCTGGTTACGGCCATCGGCCAGTCTCGACGGCAAAGCCCCAGTCATTTCCAGCCCCGAGAAGGGAAACTTCTCAAAGCTTCATCGCGAAGCTCGCCAAGCCATTCGCTCCTGCACCAGCTGCGCATTGGATCTCCGAGCCAACCACGGTGGAGGTGGCCGGGATCGAATTTCAAGCTGAGCTCCTTTACTACGGAAAAGCCGATCGACGATTGAACCATCGAGCACTTGTGGACCCGACACTGTCGGTCGCAACCGATGGAGACTCGCTTGGGACCACACTGGGTTACTGGCCGAACTATAGCGAATTAACGCCCTCAGCACGTCGAGCATATCTAGAATGGCTGGCTTCCGGGCGGTGCGCGCCAAACGCCCCAATCGGGTATGTTTTCGTCTATTTCTATGGGCTCGAGCGTCGCTTGATCGCGGAGAAGAGCGAGAAGGATGCACACGCGATCCTTGCGGAAGCGCGACGCCTGCTTGATCTCTATGGCGACAACCACTCATTCCGCAATTATTGCGGCGCGCTAATCGAGGCCGGCGAGCTGATCTTCGACATCGCCCCCCCTGGCAACGCAATCTCGCTCGACATGCGGCGAGGTTGGGAAATCCCCATTGGTATCCGGGTCCGGCTCGGGCGCAAAGTGCGTGACGGAATAGCAATAGATTCCGATGACGCATTGTGCTGGGCTTTGACGCATCCGCAGCTCTATCCACGAACCGCCGTTAGCCGCTGTTTTGATCAGTTCTGCGCGCTGTGGCGGTATCGCTTCGCTGAACGCTTCCCTGATGGCATCAAGGTTCGTGGGGGCAAAACGCGTCTGCAATTCAATTATCGAGCGGCGAGCGGCGAGTTTAATGCTCATGCCGAACTAGAGGACTTGCCCGATATTGGAGCCATCGCTGGGCCAGTGACCAAGCTGGAAGCTTTGCTGACGGAATGTACGGAGGAACTCGACCCGCTCAGCCGGTTCCTGGGCAGAAATCCCGATGAGCGCGCAACATTGCTCGCTGCTGCACTTTGTCCGGCCGCAGCGCTGGATGATCGCGCAGAGACACTCCTTACTGCAGCGCGAACTTCACTATTTGACGGGAAAAGCAAAGACGGTTTGGCGCAGAGGTCTTTTGGTCAAGTTTTGGAAGTGCTGGCAGGAAACCCAGGGCCGCTGGCCGCAGATCGAAGGGCATTCTTGTCCAAGCGCCTGCCAGAAATCCTCGATGCAATGCAAATCGGGTTCGAACCAGACAAGCGGTACGGCCCTGCCCCTGCTCTAAGCGACAGCACAATGTTGTGCCTGTTCGAGATGGGTAAGCCGATGAAGGCCCATCAAGACCGTGATGAGTACCGTTCGGCTCGCACGATGATCGAGATTGCGGTTTTGGCTGCAAAGGCAGACGATCAGGTCGTCGAGGCGGAAATGAGTGTGATCCTCGACGATGTCACACAAATTGCAGGGCTGGATTCGAACGACCATCATAGATTGCGTGCCCACGCACAGGCATTGGCATCCAATCCTTCAAAAATGCGCGCTGCGACCACTCGGCTGCTTGCGCTGCCTGAGGCTGAAAAAGACCGGGTGCTGACCACTGCCATTCGCGCAATCCTTGCTGATCAACGCGTATTGCCTTCCGAAGTGCGCTTCCTGGAAGGGCTCTACAAGTCACTTGGGAAGTCGCAGGATGAGATTTATGCGCGACTGCACGCCGGCGAAGACAGCCCTCGAACCCAGCGCACCGGCAGGAAGCAATCGAACCACGTTGTTGACGGCGAGAGATTGAAACGCCTTCGACAGGAGACAACCGCTGTCTCGAGCATGCTCTCGAACATTTTTCGTGAAGAGGAAGTGGTCTCGGCAGAACCAGCGGCCCAAACTCTGCCAGATGAACGGAGCTTGCCTGGCCTGGATGCCGCACACTCGCACGTACTACTGCAGCTCGCGGAACAGCCGGTCGAAGCCGAAACATTTGACACCCTTTGTCGCTCGCAACGACTGCTTCCCGACGGAGCAATTGAAACCATAAACGATTGGGCTTTCGACGCCCTCGACGACATCGCGATCGAATGCGAAGATATCGTTTCGATTCAACCGCACCTTATCGACAAAATCAGGAGCATGGCTGCTGCATGACCGAGCGAACTCCAATCCGCCTTCGCGACCGCGACACTATAGTCCAAGCGCTCGCTGCTGGCGTTGTCCCACGGGTGGGTTTGCAGCATATTCAGGTCGGGCGAATGCTCGAGGTCGGCGCCTTGATCAAAGACATCGACCGGATCGCCGACGGCGGTTCATCATGCCGGTTCGTTATCGGCGAATACGGTGCTGGTAAGACCTTCTTCCTGAGCCTCGTGCGACTAATCGCGTTGGAACGGCGGTGCGTTACAATTCACGCCGACCTGGCTCCGGATCGCCGCATTCACGCGACCGGCGGTCAGGCGCGGGGACTTTATGCTGAAGCGATCCGCAACATGGCGACACGGACCAAGCCGGATGGCGGTGCGCTACCAAGCGTTGTCGAACGCTTCATCAGCGAATGCGTGAAGGCCGCCCACGCCGATAAGCGGCCCATTGAACAGGCCATCGATGAACGGCTCGCTTCGATCCAAGAGCTGGTGGGCGGTCACGACTTTGCACACGTGCTCAAGTGCTACTGGCAGGGCAGTGAGGATGGTAACGAGGCTTTGAAGGCTTCGGCACTGCGTTGGCTGCGCGCAGAGTTTCCCACGAAAACCGAGGCGCGCCAAGCTCTAGGGGTCCGTTCAATAATCGACGACGCCGATGTCTTTGACAGCCTGAAGCTTCTTGCTCGCTTCACTCGTCTCGCGGGCTACACTGGATTGCTTGTCGTGTTCGACGAGATGGTCAACATCTACAAGTTGCAGAGCTCCCAGGCCCGAAACCAAAATTTCGAGCAAATCCTGCGCATGGTCAACGATATGCTCCAGGGCAATTCCGAAGGGCTTGGCTTTGTTTTTGGTGGCACGCCTGAATTCCTCATGGACAGCCGTCGCGGGCTCTACAGCTATGAGGCCCTGCAATCACGTCTTGCAGAAAACCAGTTTGCGACACCCGGGTTAGTGGATCTGAGCGGACCGGTCGTGCGTTTGCAGAACCTTTCACCTGAAGAATTCTTGATCCTGTTGGGCAACATCCGCGCAATTTTCGCTTTAGGTGACCCGGCGAACCATCTCGTACCCGATGAAGCACTCGACGCATTTATGGCGCATTGCAGCCAACGCATTGGCGAAGCCTATTTCCGGACGCCGCGTAACACCATCAAGGCTTTCGTCCAGCTTATGGCTATCTTGGAGCAGAACCCTGCTCTCGATTGGCGAACTTTGATCGGGAGTGTTTCGGTGGATGACGATCCTGGCGAAGACGTCGCCACTGCAATTGACGGCGATGATGAGCTTGCCACGTTCGAGCTCTGAAGGCGGTTCCGGGTTCGATCTGCTTCATCCGCAGATCCAGCGCTGGGTCAGACAGCAGGGCTGGTCTCGTCTGCGGGATGTGCAAGAGCAAGCGATCGCTGCAATTTGCGGCAGGGACGAGGACGTCCTGATTTCAGCCGCGACTGCTGCAGGAAAGACCGAAGCGGCCTTCTTGCCGCTCCTCGGCTCTTCAGCGACGCGTGAGCAGCCTGGTGTCGCCATTCTTTACGTCGCACCGCTCAAGGCATTGATCAACGATCAGTTCCGACGTCTTGAAGATCTGTGCGACAAGATCGAACTACCCCTTGTCCGCTGGCACGGTGACGCCCCGCAAGGCCCCAAGACCAAGCTCATCAAGGCGCCCGCCGGTGTGGTGCTGATTACTCCAGAATCGATCGAGGCGATGTTGTTGCGGCGCACTGCAACTGCGGAAGCGCTTTTCGGTGCGCTCGATGCAATCATCGTCGACGAGCTTCATTCCTTCCTCCAGGGACCAAGAGGTCTGCACCTGTCGAGCTTGCTCAGTCGGATCGAGTTACTCAACGATCGGCGGCCACGCCGAGTGGGATTGTCGGCTACAATCGGCGATCTCGAATTCGCTGCGCGATGGTTGAGCGGAACTGCGTCCAAGCCAGCGGAAATCATTGCCATTGCGGGCGGCGCCCCGCCGCTCAAAGTGCATGTCCGGACCTATGTCGAACCGCCCGAAGGCGATCTTGGCGAAGATGCCATGCTCGACGATCCGCAAGCTGGACCCGCATTGGCTAAGATTGCTCAACACGCATTTGAAGCTCTCCGCGGCAGCAACAACCTCTTTTTTGCTGGTTCCAGGGCCAATGTCGAAACCTTGGCCGACCGCCTCCGCACGATCAGCGAGAAATCCCATGTACCGAACGAGTTCTTCCCTCATCACGGCAGTCTGAGCAAAGGCTTGCGAGAGGAACTCGAGTTACGATTGAAGGACGGCCGCCTGCCCACTACGGCAGTTGCGACAACCACGCTGGAACTCGGTATCGATATCGGGTCGGTCGTTGCAGTTTCGCAGCTTGGCGCGCCGCGCTCGCTCGCATCTTTACGGCAACGGCTAGGCCGGTCAGGTCGGCGCGAGGGATCCAGCGCGATCTTCCGGAACTATTTGCGCGAACCCTATCCTGTCGCCGACGCAGATCCGCTGGACAAATTGCACTTGCCCGTAGTCCAGGCCGTGGCAGCTCTTAACCTCCTCCGCTTGAAGTTCGTTGAACCCCCTGAAACTGATCCGGCACTGCTCTCTGTCAGTGTCCACCAGATTCTGTCATTGATCGTCCAGTCGGGTGCCCTCAGCGCCGGGAAACTGTACGCGACCTTATGCCGACAGGGACCATTCGCAACACTCACGAAGACCGATTTCGTCGACCTGCTCCGAGGAATGGGCAATGGCAAGGTAGCGTTGATAGAGCAAGCGCCTGATGGCTCGCTAATGCTCGGCCCAGAAGGGGAAAAACTCACTGCATCGCGAGATTTCTATGCCAATTTTTCGACCGACGAGGAATGGCGGCTCGTCCATTCTGGTCGAACACTTGGAACGCTTCCGATCGTAAACGCGCTTGTTGTCGGATCGATAATCGGATTTGCGGGACGTCGTTGGCGTGCGACGGGAGTGGATGACAAGGCGAAGATCGTTGAGGTCGTCCCACACAACACAGGGCGTGTGCCAAAGTTTGATCGCCTGGGTCAGGAGCCAATCCATGACCGCCTTGCAGCTGAAATGCGCGCTGTTTTACTGAGCAATGATCTTCCAGATTATCTCGACGACAATGCCAAAGAATTCTTGGCAGCGGGCCGCGCGGCCTTCACCCAGCTTGGGCTGCAGAAATCCCACTTCATCGATGCGGGCTCCGCGACGCATGTCCTAACTTGGCGAGGTACATCAGCAAATTCTCTGCTCGCGGTGTTGCTCACGTCAATGGGCTTCGCCTGCGAAACATTCGATGTCGGAATCACGTTGACCGGTTGTACAATCGATGACGCTGTTGATGTGATAGCATCACTCGATGGCTGCCCTCCGATCGACGACCTCGGTCGGTTCGTGGAAAATCTCGTGGTTGAAAAATACGACGCCTATGTGCCGGAAGATCTCCTGCGTCGGCTCTGGGTTCGACGACATCAACCGCTTCGTGGCCCCATGACCAAGCTGATCCGTGAGCTCGCGGGCATGGCTTCCGACTGACCCGATATACGACGGTTAGAACGATCCTAAAATTGTCGATATGATCTTATCCAGCGGTCGGCTTGATTGTAATCGGGAGATATGACCGTCTTCGACCAGGCGTGAATAGACGTCAGCTGGAATTTGCGCGCAGTCGGCAATGGCATCTCCAAGCGCCGCTACAGATCTAATTTGGCCCGGCATCCGTCCCTGCCATGACAAAACAGCCGGGTCACTGTCGGGCTCGGGCACTCCAAAAACGATCGCAAAGTAGGTGCCCAAGCCCGGATCCCATCCGATCGCCACCTCGAACACATCCGCACGTTCGGGCAGTGGTTTCAATGAATACCGGCTCATCGTCTCACCAGTCGCTCGCCAGCATGATCGTGACCACGCGGAAGCTCTGTTGCGCGTCCCATGGCGTCTCTGACCCCCAGGAGAACGTCCCGTCGTTGGCGTAGACGTCGATCTTCCAGAAGATCTTGTGCCCCTGAAACTCGACCGCACCAAAGTCCCGCTCGCCGTGAGGGTCGTTCCCCGATTCGATGGGGGTTTCGTTGATCAGCCTGCGCAGCGCCGCCTGGCCCAGCATCAGACTGGCTTGCCGGGTGCCGACGTCCTCGGCGTCACCGGCAAGGATGTTTGCCAGCGCCCGCGTGAACACCGTGCGCGACGTGGGCAGCGAGCCGGCGCGGGCCGCGTCATTGAGCCTGGCGATCTCGGCCGTGTGGTCGGCAGCGACCGGCGTGGGTTGGGCAAGCTGGATCATGGTTTCTTCCTTTCAAGATTGTTTCCCACCGAGTGCCCCCTCCCCTCCGCTGTCCGGTTGACGGGGTTTGAGCGTTCACGCTACGTTCTTTTGGAAAGGATTTCGCCATGCCCGCTCCCAGCCACCTCGACCATTTCGATCTCGACATCGGCCTGCGCGATGCGTCGTGCGACGAGAACCTGCCGCCGGTGCGCCGGGCGATCGCGGCGCTATGCATCGGGGTCGGCGTGGACGACGCCTATCTGTCGGTCCGGGAACTGCGTGAGGCAGTGTCGCTGGTGCATGAGAACGCCCCCGGCGGGCGGGCGAAGCTCGCCGGTATCCTCAGCACCCAGTGCGACGATTTCCAGCGGGCGATCTATTACTGCCTCGCCGGGCGCGGCGTGGTCGAGATGGCCGAGGCGATGGATTGGCTGCTGACGGTCCTCAAGGCACGCGGCCGGACCGCGGCCTGGCTCAGCCGCATGCGGGTGCGGCGCAAGGATCTCGTTTCGCCCTATGTCAGCGAAGCGCCCGACGGACCGGTGGTATCGGCCAGCCCCGATTTCGAGCTCGGGCAATCGTGGTTCGTCGAGCGCGGGCCGGGCCCCTACTGATCATCCGGTTCGTCATCGTTGCAGGTGACGACCCGCGAGACGGTGCGCCCCGGTGCCGCCTTGCTCGCCAGGACCACGCGGAAGGGCTGCAGCGGATTGCCGGTCTTAACCACGGCGGTGTCGCCCTGGACGTGCTCGGCAACCCTCGTTGCGATCCGGTTGGCATTCTCGATGCTGCACAGGCGCGCCCGCTTGGACGAGCGCTGAGGCGGGGCGGGATCGGTCATGGCGTTACTCGCTTGGGTGCCGGGTCACGAGGCTGAAGGGGCTACGGGCGGCGGCACGATCGTCCAGGCCCGGCTCATCACCTTGCTGATCTTCACCCCCACCCCGTCGCTGACCCGGCGCAGGATCGTCTTGCGGCCCGACTGGACCACGCGGAAGCTGCGCTCGCTCTGCCCGTCGGTGAAGGTCAGCGGCTCGGCCAACACCAGCATGTCGCCCGGTGCCGGCTTGCGGCGCGTGGTCAGAGCGAGGCGCTGGCGGCAATGCTCGCGCCACTGCGCGGCGTATTCGTTGCCGGGTGGCCCGAGCAGATCGAGGATCGAAGCCGGGCAGTCGTAATTGTACGGCCCCATCGTTTCGCTCATGTCCTTGTAGCCGAACTCCTCGCCGCTCTTCGCGCCAGGGTTCCATTTGACGAGGCAGATGATCGCGAAGGTCTCGCGCGGGGCCTCAAGATCGTAGCTTTGGCAGGCGGCGTAGTAGGCGCCCGAACGAACTGTCGACTTCAGAACGCGCAGGCCCGTCGTCCGGCCCTTGTCGGGGTCGGGCGGATAGGTGCATTGGTTGTCGAGATAGGCCTTCGGCGTGGCAAACGGGGCCATGCCGCCGCGGGACATGAACAGCCAACCCATGGCGGTTCTCCTAGACGAGCGCCTGCTGGCGCGGATTGATGGAAAGGCCGGTCTCGCGGACGACGAGCGCGCGGAAGCTTTGCGGCGCGGCAAGGACGGCGATGTCGCAGAAGTGATTACGGCCGCCGAGGTAGTCCTGGCGCCCCTTGCAGCGGCGGAACATGACCTCGCGGCCCGGACGGATGCAGGGGACCGAGACCTGGACATAGATTTCGTCGCCGTGAAGCGTGATCTCGCCCGAGACCGCAGGCCCCGCAAAGTTGCTGCGCAGGTCGAACTGGTCCGGCTCGAGACCGAGATGGCGCGCCGCCACCCGCAGCGCCGAACGCGCTTCGCGGTGGAAGGCGCGCTTGGCTTCGGGATCGTAACCGATGCCGCGGCGGGCCAGCGCGACGAGCGCGGGCTTGGATTTCAGCTCATCGATCTTGGCGAGGCACTGCCGGCGCAGCGGCAGGTCTTCTGCGAAGGTCTCATCCGGCGCGTGGCCGAGCGCGATGCGGCCAACATGACGCGCGAGCAGGATGGTCGCAGGATCGCGGGCCGGGTCAATCCCGGCGTTGCGCGCATCCTGCATCGCATCGACCACGGCCTGGGTCGCCGTGGCAATGGTCGCGAGCGCATCGGGCTGCAGGGCACGGCGATAGCGGAAGTCGAGATCGTAGTTCATCGGTGAAGTCTCCCTTTGCGCCCCCTGGCGCATCGGGCTCCCACCCCCTCCCCTTCCCGCTCGCTCTGCGAGCGGCCGCAGTGCCTCCGCTTTCCGGACGCCGTCAGGCTGCCTCCTTGAGTTCGTCCGGCAGGGTCGAACCGAGCGCCGGATCGAACTGGCGCAGCCACTTCACCGCCTGCTCGGCCTTGGCCGCCGCATGGAGGATGGCGGTCTTGTCGCCGCGCAGGATCTTCATCCAGTGGTGGATGTAGGAGGCGTGGCTGTCGTGGAGTTCGTTGGGGAGGCCGTATTCGGCGCAAAGGGTGGCTTGGCACAGCGACGCGACGATTTCTTCGAAGGCATAGGCATCGTCCCCGAAGCGCTTGCCGAACTGGCGGTTGAGCCGTTTGGCCGACCCCGTGGCGTGGCCGAGCTCGTGGCACCGGGTCGAGAAATACGCTTCTATCGAATGGAATGCGTTTGGCGACGGCAAGGTCACCGTGTCGGTGCTCGGCGTGTAATGCGCGCTGTCGCCGCCGTGGACGACGCGGACCGGGATCGCGTCGAGAAAGGCCTGCACCCCGACCGAGAGTTCGCCGATCGCCTTGGGATCGGGCGGCTCGGGGTAGTAATGCGCCGGCAGCCCCTCGATCTGCGAGGCGTTGAAGACGTGGTTCCACTTCATGAACCGGATCGTCTTCTCGGTCGTCTCACCGGTCTCGCGATCGGTGTCGGTCTTGCGCGCCGAGGAGTAGAACACGCTGAACGAGCCGCTCTCGCCCTTGCGGACATGGGCGCCGAGTTCGAGGGCCTGGCGGAAGGTCATCCAGTAGGGGCTGGCGTAGCCCTGGCTCTCAGCCACCGCCCATAAAAAGAACGTGTTGATCCCCGAATAGGGAACCCCGTTATGGCGGAGCGGTCGCGTGCTCGTCGAGGTCCAGGGCTTGAGCCACGGAGCGGTGCCGGCGGCGATCTTATCGAGGATCAGGTCGGTGATGACCTGCGCGACGTCGGGTTTGGGATGGCGGGTCATTCGGCGCGGCCCTCCTGGGCAGGATTGAGGGTGAGGTCAGAGGCTGCGCTCGACCAGGAGAGGCGCAGCGTGCGCCCGTGCGGAATGCGCCAGGCCACCCGGTCGGCGAAGGCCATGCGGATGCCCGCAAGAATTGCGGCGTCTTCACCTTCGAGGATGGCGTGGGCGCGCACCGCCACATCGTGGCGGAAGCGGGTCTCCTGGGTGTCGTAGCTGTCGGCATCGGAATCGTCCGAAGGCGAAAACACAGCATCGATGATGAGGTCGGTGAGATCATCGGGCCCAAGCGCGGTGGTGCGGGTCAGCGCGATGCGCGCGCAGTCCGGATCGCCCCAGGTGTCGGCATCTTCCAGAATCGCAAAGTCGGTCTCGAGATCGAGCCGCCGGTCGTGCTGATCGGTGAGTTCGATCGTGATCGCATCGGGGCGCAGGTTAACGGCACCCTCTTCATCGGTGGGCATGCCGTCATCGAAGGTGAAGCGTTCGCCAGTGCGCACGAAGGCCGGGAGGGCGTCGTACCAGGGATAGCCGATGAAGTTGGTGATCGGCTCGTAGAATGCACGCGGCTCAGAGCCGCCGAGGCGGTGCATCTCGCCGCCGTTCGAGCGCCGCAAGGCGCGGCCGAAGGTGACGGCATTGTAGGAGTCGGTGTCATCGTAGATCGCCGCACCTGCCTCGAGGTCGGCAAAGCGCGGCACCTCGCGGTAGCTGTCGCGGGCGAGGGTAGGGTACCACAAAGGCAATTGCCGCGCCGCCTGCGGGAAGTCGTCGTGATACAAGCTTGCTTCGAGCCAGTTCTCGAAGCTCAGGCGGTGGAACGGCTCCTCGCGGATGGCCGAAAAGATCGCCTCGCGGCAGAGCGCCACGAGCCGGTCGAGCGCGACGTTGCGGTAGATTTCCTTGCGGGCGGGCAGCACCAGGACGAGATCGGGTGCGTCGATCACGTCGACCTGCACGGACCACTGGGTGTGGTGGACTTCCTTCACGACCGGGAAGGCGTGTTTGAGGGTGACCCCGTGGAAATTGAGCGTCGCGATGTGGGGCGAGTGCCGATCGCGGAACACGCCGATGCGGAAGCCGTCCCGCTCGATGACCTTGTGCGCATCGGCGAGGAAATCGGCCCGCGCGAGCTCCTTGCCGTTGTAGCTGACCGGGATCGGCAGAAACCGCGCCGCCGCCTCGACGCAGCGTTCGAGCTTGCCGTCTGGCTGCGGATCGAACCGGAAAGTGATGGCCGTGCCGCGCGGGCCGTCGAAGGGCAGCACATCGATGTCGGCCTCGCCGGTCCAGGCATCGCCCGTGATCGCGAGCGAGAACGCGCCGGCGGCACTCCGCGAACTGACCACGGTGTCGAGGCCCGCGAGGCTGAAGAAGCCCATGCCCGCCGGATCCTCGCGGGTACGGCATTCGTCGCACCAGTCGGATTGGCCCAACGATAGGAGGTCGACTGGGTCGGCGATCCCGACCCCGTCATCGCCCACCGTGATGACGCAGGCATCGCCAATGTGCTCGGCGGTGACCGCGATGCGGGTCGCGCCCGCGCGGCGGGCGTTCTGGAAGAGCTCGTTGAAGATATCGTCGAGGGTCCCGTTGAAGATGCGGGTGACCTTCGAGATCGCCTCGGGAGAGACCCGAGCGCGCAGCTTGGTGATCATGGTCATGGGGTCATGTCCTGGATGGACCGGCACGCTGCCGCAGGGCGCAAGGGATGCGCGGGACTGCGTGCCGGCAAGGCTGGTCAGGCGTGGACGGCCTCATCGGCGTGGGCGTCCTGCTCCTCGGCAGGTTCGAACTCGCCCGCATCGCTGTCCGGCTCGTGCTCGACCGGCGCTCCCTCATCGGGCTCGCTGGCGGCGATCACCCGGAACCGCATGGCTTCGGGTACCCAGGCAAGCGCGGCTTCCTTCACCTCGGGGGCGACGATCGTCTCACCGGCGAACAGCTTCTCGCAGGAGGCCGAGAGATCGCCTTTCTTCGAGCCCATGAAGCTCGCCGCCATGGTCGGTCCGCCGACCTCGCTGACGTGGGCGAGCAGGGCCTGCTTGCTGACCCGGTCGAAGTAGTTGGCCGAGGTCGGCCGCCAGTGGCTGGCGACGTTGATCCCCATCAGCGCCGCAAGGTGGTCGTGAAGATCGATCGGTTCGGGGCCGGACTGGCCCGCCTTCTTGTCGATCCCCATGCTGGCCTCGAGGGTCTTCGCCATGCACCAGGCCAGCCAGCTGGCCTTGGCATCGTCGTCGAGCGCGCTGAATGCGGAGAACCGGTCGACCGTGCGGCGATGCTCGGTCCATGACAGGTCGAGCGTCTCGCGCATGTCGGCCATCAGCGTGTGCGCCGGGCTTTCGGGGTAGTTGGCGAGGTAGAGCGAGGGCGACGGCGCGCGCAGCGTCGTGCCCAAGGCCTGCGCGCTGTAGAGCGCGCGGGAGTCGGCGATGGCGAAGATCAGATAATCGAGCGCAATCGCCGGGTTCGAGGCGAGGTTGATGGCGAGAATGTCGCGGCGCTGCACAGCAAGTTCCTCGACCAGCTTCTGCGACAGAGGCTTGGGGGCCGGAGCGGCGCTACCGCCCTCCCCTGCTCCGCCGGCAGCCTCGCCAGCGTCGGACCCGCGTACCTTGCGGCGTTCGAGTGGCTTGTCGCTGTAGAGGCCGCTCGCAACCGCAGGCTGGCCGTCGGCGCCGATGATCACGAAGCAGCCGACATTCGCCTTCATTTCCTCGGGGATCACCGGGGGTTTGTCGTGGAGCGCGTCGTAGGCGCTGCTCGCGGCGTCCCAGCGCTCCTGGAACGCCGCGGCGGCAGCCTCGTCGTCCTCGTCGAGGGTTTCGCTTTCGGCTTCGAGCGCCGAGATCGTTTCGAGCAGCTTGTCGGCCTCGACCTGCTCCTCGTCGGTAAGCGGTGCGGGTTCGAGATGGACCTGGTGGAGGTCTTCGGTTGCGTTGTAGGTGACGCGCGTCTCAAGGATCGGCCGCACCCAGGCATAGCCGGAGGTTTGGGCGACCTCGGCCGCAAAGGCCTGGAGCTTCTCACCGGCGATACGCTGCGCAATTTCGGCATCGATCCAGGTCTCGCCGCCGTCCTCGGTGAAGAGATCGCGTTCGATCTTGCCGCCGGCGGCGAGGTATTCGGCTTCGCTGGCAAGCTTCGCCATCGGCGAGGAGGAGCGGATTGCGCTGTGCGTGACCATACGGCGGATGGAATCAGGGTTGTTGCCCTGCCAGCTGTTCGACAGTTCGTTCCAGACCATCATCTGGCGATCATGGTTGGGCGTCGTCGCATAGGCCTTGGCGACATCGAGCGTGATATTGCCCTCCTCGAGCGCGGCGAAGATCGGATCGGCAAGGTCGGCAAGCCGCAGGCGGCCTTCGATGAACCGGCGGGTGCGACCGAACCGCTTGGCGATCGCGTCGAGGTCGCTGCCTTCATTGACGAAGTGCTTGTAGGCCCGGATCTCGTCGGTCGGCGTCATGTCGAGCCGGATGACATTCTCGATCAGCGAAAGTTCGGACTGCTCGGCCGCATCGATGTCGAGCACCCGGCAGGCGACGGGATGATCCTTGGCAAGCTTGCCCGCCGTCAGAAGGAAGTTGAGGGCGCGCAGGCGACGGCCGCCCGCGGTCACGTCGAACATGCCGCGCTTTTTGGCGGGCACCACGATCAGGTTCTGGAGGAGGCCCTTGGCCTCGATATTGGCAGCCAATTCCTCGATGAAGAGGTTGCTGTCGTTCTTGCGGACGTTGGCTTCGGACAGCCGTAGCTTGCCGAGCGGGATCAACTCGATGTCGTTCATGGGAGTGCTCCTGAAGGCCGGATTTGGCCGAGCCCTTCGGCTCACCCCTTCCAGCCCCCCTCCCCTCATGAGTTTCAGGATTGCTCGAACTCCCGGGCGCGACGGTGCGTCTCCAGGCGGGTTGATTGGGTCGGTGAGGCATAAATCGATCATTTATGCCTCACGGACGGGACCTGCGCCGGAACCTGAGGCGCATAATTTGGTTGCGTTTATTGCGAATATGCGCTAGGGCATATGGCCATCAGCGGAGAGATACGATGACACTGCCAGCCAATGCCTTGCCCTTCGGCAACAGGCTGCCCTCTGCCGACGATCGCCAGATCGCCAATCAGCTTCGGCGCATCCTTGCCTCGCAGAAGGCCGGCGAGGCCAAACTGCGCGTGCCCGATCCAAAGACCAGGAAACCGGTCGAGATTACGCTGACACCGGCGATGTCTGACCTGTTCCTCGAGTTGTTGCGTCACATCGGGAGCGGGGATGCCGTCACGCTCGTGCCGATCCAGCAGATGTTGACGACGCAGCAGGCAGCAGATCTGCTCAACATGTCGCGTCCTTACCTGATCAGGTTGATCGAGAAGGGGGACATCCCGCACAGCATGGTAGGACGGCATCGGCGGCTCAAGGCCGAGGACGTGTTTGCGTACAAGGCTGCGCGCGACAAGACTCGTTCGAAGGCGATGGATGAACTGATTGCGGACGGCGCGGACCTGTATTGATCTGACCCTGCCATGTTCGCCAATCGCTACACCGCACTCGTCGATGCCTGCACATTGGTCAGCGCACCGCGTCGTGATCTGCTGCTCACTCTCGCCGAGGCGGAATTCTTCCGTGTGCGCTGGTCGCAGCGCATCCTTGATGAGACTCGCGCGGCATTGGACAAGATCTTCGCCGATCGTGGGTTCGAGGACGCGTCCGCAAGGGCAGCCCGATCGGTCGAAGCTATGCACCGGGCCTTCCCCGAAGCCCTCGTTGAGGCGCAAGCTTCGGTCGCGGCCCTGAGGTTCGGGCTTCCCGACGCCAATGACGAGCACGTGCTCGCCGCCGCAGTCCAGACGCAGGCCCAGGCTGTCGTGACTGAAAACATCAGCGATTTCCCGGCCGCAATTCTCGCTCCGCTCAATATCGAAGCGCGGACCGCAGACGAGTTCATTGCGGACACGATTGCGCTCGACGAGGGCAAGGCGGTTGCCGCCATCCGGACGTTGCGCATTCGGCTGAAGCGGCCGGAAATGTCTGCTGAGGACTACCTGCGCTCTCTGGAGGCACATGGCTTGTTCGTCACCGCCTCGATCCTGAGTGGCCACGCCGAATCCATCTGACCTGCAATGTCGGGAACCGAGGCCTAGGCGATGATCCGCCCAAGGATCTCGCTCGGACCGTCCACCGGTACGAAAACCCGCGTCTTGTAGGCGATAATCTCGGTGAAACAGCCCATGGCCTTGAGCTCAGGTATGCGCGCCGCGTCCGCACCCACAATCTCGATCCTTCGGGAGCCGTTCACCCGCGACGTCCGGATGGTAAAATTGAGCGGATGCGGCGCCTTCCACGTGCCCCCGCTGAGAATGGCGGCGGCAATCTTGGCCGGATCGGTCTGCGCCTTGCGGGCAACCCCGAGCTTCTCGAGGGTCGCATCGACGTAGAGGTCGTGGACATGGCGGCCAAGCCAAGAGGCGCCCGACTTGTCGACGATGCGGTTGACCGTGAGGTCCTCCTTGGAAAGCGCGCCCCAGATTGGCAGGAGCAGCCCCGTCGCGAGATAGACCGTCTCGGTGACGAGCTGGCTCTCGGCGGCGGCGTATTCTTCCTCCCACAGCGCGCTGAACCGGGACTTGGTGACGGGCTCCCAGGCGGACTCGTCGAGCCGGTCAGCGCGGAGGTACTCGCTCCGCAATGGCCGCACGAGTTCGTAGCGCCGGATCATGTGGCCCTCCTCGTCCATGTGCGAGGGTGCCGGAACCGCGAGCGCGACCTTGCCGGACTTGTCATTGCGCAGGAACAGTGGCTGTTCTTCGTATGATGCCATGTTCAGCACTCGCTCGAGCGAGAGAACCTTGCGCCGCTGGGTCAGCGACAGTTCGAGGAGGTGCGAGGTCGCGCCGGTCACAGAATCGGTTCGGACCACCGTGTCCGACCGCACCTCGCAGGCCTCGACCGCCACGGTCTCGACCCCGATATCGAAGGTCCCGGCTTCCTTGGCTGCCGAGACGCGGGTTTCAACAAGGGTCAGGAACTCATCGAAAATGGCGTTCTGGACGGCAATCTTCATGGCGAGGATGCGGTTGAGCCAACGCTGGATCGGCGGCAGATCCTCGCGCAGCACGCCGTCCTGGTCTGTGAGCTCGAGTCCGCTCATCCGCTGGAACTCGGCCAAGGTCGTGCTCTTGAGCTTGGCGGTCGCGAGCAGACCGTACCAGTCGTGGAGCGCCTGCTTGGCGTAGATGCTCTCGAGATTATCGGACGCATCGAACATCCCCTGACCGCCGGTCTGGCGCTGGCCGCGGGTCAGGGCGCCCAATGCGTCGAGGCGCCGCGCGATCGTGCTGGTGAACCGGGCCTCGCCCTTGCAGTCGGTGGTGACCGGGCGGAACAGCGGCGGGCAGGCCTGGTGCGTGCGGTGGGTGCGCCCCAGCCCCTGAATTGCCCGGTCCGCGCGCCATCCGGGCTCGAGCAGGAAATGGACCCGGCGCTGCTGGTTCCTGGCATCAAGACTGGCGTGATAGCTGCGCCCCGTGCCGCCCGCATCGGAAAAGACCAGGATGCGCTTGGCCCCCGTCATGAACGCAGTGGTCTCGGCAAGATTGGTCCGGGGTGAGCGGCTTTCGAGGCGCTGCTGACCTGAGCCCTCACGGACCAGGCGTTTGCTGCGCCCGGTGACTTCGGCCACCGCCGTCACGCCGTAGTGCTCGAGCAGGGCATCGAGCGCGGTTGGGATCGGCGGCATGGCGCAGATATGCTCGATCAGGTCGGCGCGCGCTGCCTCGGCCTGCGGGTTATGGACCGGATTGCCCGCCTCGTCCCACATCGGCCGCGAGCGGACATCGCCAAGTTCATCAGTGTATTCCTCCATCTGCCGGGTCGGAAAGGCGCGGGTGAGGTAGTCCACGATCGCCTCCCTGGGCGAGAGGTCCAGTTCCAGCGCTTCGCGCTCGTCGGGATCGAGCTCATTTAGGCGCCGGTTGAGGATCGATTCCGCCGTGCTGACGAGTTGGACGACCACACTTTCGTCGCTCGCTAGGTGCTCGTCGATCGCGGGATAGATTGAGGGCAGCTTCAGCGAGAGCAGGACCTGGGCAAAGAAGCGCTGTTTGGTCCCCTCAAACCGGCTACGGGCGGCTGCCTTGGCGCCGCTGTTGAGGGTCTTGTTCTCAAGCCCATCGACGATCCCGGTGAGTTCGAGCGCGGCCTCGAGGTTCTGGTGAATGATCGTCCAGGCCTCGCAATAGGTGTCATAGATCGCGATCTGCTCAAGGCTAAGGTCGTGGCGCAAGATGTCGTATTCGATGCCAGCAAAGCTGAGCGCGCGCGCGAGGTAGAGCCCAGAGGCCTTAAGGTCACGGGCCACCAATTCCATCGCGGCAATGCCGCCGTCGCGGATCTCGCTGATGAACTGTTCGCGGTTCGCAAAGGCCGTGCCCGGTCCCCACAGGCCAAGCCGGACCGCATAGGCGAGGTTGTTGACGTCCGATGCGCCGGTTGCCGAGGCATAGAGTACGCGGGCGCGCGGCAACGTGTTCTGGAGCAGAACCCCGGCAATGCCCTGGAGGGAGCCCTGCTTCTGGCCCAAGGCCCCTTCCCCGCCCGCAACGCCGCCCATTTCATGAGCCTCGTCGAAGACGATCACGCCTTCAAAGTCCTCGCCAGCCCAGCGCACGATCTGGTCGAGCCGAGTATCCTCGATGCGCGAACTGCGCAGCGTGCCGTAGGGAAGAAACAGGATGCCTTCGGGCGCGGTGATCTCCTCGCCGATCTTCCAGCGGGCAAGATCGAGAATGTCCGACGGCAAGCCGCCGATCGCAGTCCAGTCGCGCTGCGCGTCCTCGAGCAGCGGCCCATTCTTCGAGATCCAGATGTGGCGACGATTGCCCCTCAGCCACTGGTCGAGAATGCAGGCCGCCGCCTGCCTCCCCTTCCCTGCCCCGGTGCCGTCGCCGAGGAAGAACCCTGTGCGGTAAAGTTTGCCGTCCGAGTCCTCCTTGAGCGCAACCTCGCCGGCAGGATGGCTGAAGCGACCATGGAGATCGCGGCACCAGGCCTCGCCCGCGTAGATCACAGTTTCGAGCTGGGCGGCGGACAACAGTCGCGCTGTAACAGTCCGCTCGGGCAGCGAGGGCACGTAGCTGGGTTTCGGCGCGGCGATTGAGGCCATGGCGGCGGATTCGACGAGGTGCGTCGGATGTTCGCCAGCTTCCGCGATCACGACGCGTGAAGGCCGGTAGTCAGCATAGACTCCGCGCTGCTCGCCCATCGCGGCGGGTTCGTCCAGCACTTCGTAGGCGACGGGGCGGACCTCATTGGTCTGTGCCGCCCGCACGATCACGGGCCGGGCTGGACCGGTCTTCACCGAGCGGAACAGGCTGAGCTTGGGCCGGGGTGCGGCCGATTGAGCCGGGTCATGCAAAGGCGCCCGGGCCGGCACCGTTGGCAGTGCAGCGAAGAGTTCGCTGACCGATCCGCGATTGATGGTCGATACGCCGATCTCGCCTGGCACCTTGTCGATCACCAGCACGCGCACCGCGATCCCGGTGCCGTGCTTGGCGTAGCCGCCTTTGTCGAGACGGAGCGACAGGACGACCCGCGCGCCTTCAAGGGTGCGCCGGAAGATTTCCTCGTACCTTGCCGAGGGTGA
>JAFEEP010000340.1 GCA_018241045.1 Pseudomonadota bacterium
GTTGACCCGAAGCCCGAACCCACCCTGCTCACCAGCCAGTCAGGGGCCCGCTGTTGGAGGCTGCGAACCACCCTTCTCGATGTCAGCATTGTTGAGGTTGCATTGCTGCAGCACGCGCAGGAAGCGCAGCGTACCCTCGGTGCCGACGAGGAAGGGATTGGGCCGCGTCGGCCGTTCTACCATGTGGGCCAGCTTGCCGGCCACGTCGTCGAAGGAAGGATGGTTGCCGATGAATCCCTCGACCTTGTTGTCCGCAACGATGCGCTGGAAGCGCCCGGTCCATTGGTCGTAGAGCATGTGCATGGCGGGGGTGATGTTGCGGTTGGTAATGCCCCCGAAATAGGCAATCGTGACCGCGCGCCCCTTGTCCAGAACCGGTAGCAGCAGGGAAATGGATCCTGGCGTGTGGCCTCCAGTCACGAACGCTCGAAGGGTCTGTCCTCCCAGCTTGATGCTGTCGCCGTCGCGCAGGTCGGTATCCAGCCGGGGCAGTGGACGCTTGTCGCCCCCGTTTGATTGCGCCGCCATGTCGTAGTCGGAGCGCGGCATGTAGACCTTGGCGCCATAGAGTTCCTGCAGGTACTTCGCGCCGCCGTAGTGATCGCCATGCCCATGCGACACGAGGATGATCTTGATCCGCGCCGGGTCGACCCCCAGTTTCTGCAGTCCGCCGATGATGAACCGGTCGACCTCGGCCTGGTCGTTCAGTGTGTCGATCAGCACGATGCCTTCAGGCGTATCCAGCGCCCAGGAGGCAACGATACCGTTGCCGAGGAAATAGAGGTTGTCAAAGGCGCGCGAAGCAGGCGGATCCTTGATCACCTTCTGCGCCGCCTGCCCCTCCTCGGGATAACAGGTGATCAGCGCCGTGTGCTTCCAGGTGTTTTCCTCCGCCGCGATTCGCCGCGCTTCCGCGAGGTGCGGCTGGGAAATCCCGGCCGACGCCGGTGTCGCCTGCCCCAGGCTTGCGGCTGGGAATGCACCCGCGCAGGCGACCACCAGCGCAGCGGCGAACGTTTCGGAGATCGTGTGCCTCACAGCGTGAAACGCACGCCCAATCGATACATCCGCCCGATCGTGTCGTACAACGAGGAACCCCCGAAGGGCGGCGCCCGATGGTTGAACAGGTTGTCCACCTTGAAGTACGACTCCACTCCACCGCCGATCTTGTAGTTTCCGCCCAGGTCGAAGTAGAGCGCGCCTGGCACGTGGTTGAAGTTGTAGGTTGGGTTCTGCACCGTGGTCGCGGGGCAACCCGACGTGCAGACAATCGCCTCGGGATCGATGTAACCCGCGCTGATCAGGCGCTCCGTCAGGGTGAGCGAAGCCGGCCCCTTGGCCCATGACTGGCTGAACAGCGCCTTCCAGCGCGGAATGCCTGCTCCACCCTCGGTGTTGTTTCCGGCCAGCTGTGCGATCTGCTGTCCAGCGATACCGGTATTGCTGATCATGTCGAGCGAACGCGTGGCCAGCGCACGAAGGCTCAGCTTGCCCCTGGCGCCCAGGTCGATCTGGTAGCCAAGTTCGATGTCGAAGCCCTTCGCGTCGAGCGACGCCAGATTGAAGGGTTGCTGGATCACGTACGGGAAGTCGGCCGTGCCCAGCACGCCGGTCAGCTTCACGTTGGAGCAATAGGCCGTGTTGCCGTTGTAGCAGAGGTCCACGATCTGCTGGATGGTCAGCGTTGAGATGGCCTGGTTCAACTTGATGTCGTAGTAGTCGAACGACACGCTCAGGCCCGGCACGAATGACGGCTGGTAGGCCGCGCCGATCTCCCAGGTCTTGCCCACCTCCGGACGCAGGTTCGTGTTGCCGATACCGGTAGCCACCACCTGCACGTTGTTGCCGGTGGCGCGATTCGTGACGTTCTGCGTGGCCGAGGTGACCGGGGTGAACAGGTCGTTGAGGTTCGGTGCGCGAATGTCGCGCGAGACGACCCCGCGCAGGCGCAGGCCCTCCAGCGGCGTCTCCCAGGTGGCGCCCACCTTCCAGGTCTTGGCATTGCCCGCGGTGCTGTAATCGGCGAGGCGTCCGCCAAGATTCAGGTCGACATTGCCAGCCTGCTCGCTGCGCGCGAGCGGGAGGGCAAATTCCAGGAAGGCCTCGCGGACATGAAAGGCGCCGTGGCCATTCTTGAAATTGCCGGCGAACCAGTTGGTGCCGGCGCTGTTTAGCAACCCGTCGACCGGATAGTCGGCGCTGTTGGGCGTTGCGGCGGTGATTCCGTTCCCGTACGGATCGGCCAAGGTATTGTAGGATTCGCCGCGGTACTCCAGGCCGAAGGCCATCGAGGCTTCGCCGGCCCAGGTGCTGAAGGGATTCAGGTTGAACGACGCTGCGGCCACGTCCTGCTGGAAGTCATTGATCTGGTAGGGGCCATTGGCGGGCGCGATCCAGCGGAATTGGGCCATGGTCACCGGCGATCCGCTGAAGATGTTGATGGGAATGCAGCCCTGCGCCTGGGCTACGGTCGAGCGGCACACGATGTTGCCGCTGGTGTCACGGATGACGTCGATGGCGGCGTTGTAGCGGCCATTGAGCGTCATGTTCGACAGGCGCACGTCGGCGTCGTTCGTGCCCTTCTGGTAGTACGCGTCGAAGGTCACCGGCGTATCACCCAGGTTGAACTTGCCCTTCGTGCCCACCACCCAGCGCAGCTGCTGGCGGTCTGTCTCGATCAACTCCCGTGCCGGGAAGTTCGCATTCACCGTGCCCACCGTGAAGGTCGTGACATTGGCGTTGGTGCAGGCCTGGGGAATCGTGGTGCTCGAGCCCGGCAGCGTGACGCTGGAAAGGTACGCGTTGGTGCAACGAATGGTGAGGTTCGCGGCCTTGCGCGGGAAAGCGATCGGGGTGTTCGACGTCTGGACCTGCGCAGCCGTCAGCGTCCCGTAGAGCTCCACGTCCGGTGTGATATCGAACCCCACCCGGCCGTAGCCGACCTTCCGTTCCAGTGGATTGTCGATGGTATTGGTCGTGAGGAAGGCATCCTGCTGGCCGCCCAGGCAGGTGGTGGCGATGCAGGGGCTGCCGAATGCAAAGTTGTACGCTTGCCCGATTTCATTGAATGCCAGTCCGCGAAGCGTCGCGGGACCCGCGGTGATCAGTCCGAAGCGCGCCAAGGTGATGTTCTGGGCGTCGCGTGGGAACGCGAAGAACTGCGGCGACCCCGCGGGTGTGCTGGTCAGGCCGTAGGACGTGATCCCGGAGCGGAAGGAGATCGGGCGCCCGTTGGGCTGTTCGCCACCGATGTTGCCACCCGGAACGCCATCGTTCTTGAAGTACTCGCCAGTTGCCTGCACGTGCAGGCGATCATCCATGAGACTCGTGCCGCCGGCCACCTGCGCCAGTACGCTCTTGTCATCTCCGAACTTCGACTGCCCGCCCTGCAGCGTGGCCTTGATGCCTTTGAACCGGGTGTCAGTGACGAAGTTCACTACGCCCGCCACCGCGTCGGAGCCCCAGGAGGCCGACGCACCGCCCGTGACCACATCGACGCGCTTGATCAGCAGCTGGGGGAACTGGCTGACATCGGTGATGCCGGTGATGTGGCCGGCTACCACCCGTTGGCCGTCCAGCAGCACCAGAGTCCGGTTCGATCCCAGGCCGCGCAGGTTCAGCGAGGAAAGGCCATTGTTGCCGAAGCTGGTGCCGCCGTTGCGCGCCGTGTTGGCCGTACCGGCGCTGCCCTGCAGGGCCGGGAGCTGGGCAATCGAATCGAAAATGTTGGGCTGGGCGGTCTGCTCGAGCTGCTCCGCTGAGACGACCGTCGTGGGAGTAGGCGCATTGAAGCCGTTGGCGATGATTCGGCTGCCGGTGACCACCACGGTCTCCAGCTCGGCGTCATCCCCCGCTTTCGCGTCCGCTACCGCCTGCGCGACCGCCATTGAAACCGGCGAGAGCGCAAGTGCGGCGCTGGAGATGGCAAACAGTATCCCCTTGCGGAATGGAATGGCAGTCGCGAGCATGGATCCCCCGAGCATGTGCAGTTTCTTGATGCCGTGACGGTAGTGCCATCCGACATCAAGAGACCAATTCCAAGGCACTATGGATGGATGCCGGAATTGGATCGATCACGGCGGCCGTGCCCATACCCTGACGTCAGCGCATTCTCATTCGCGACAAGGGGGTCTTCAATGGTCGATCGACGCAGTTTCATCGCCGCCGGCCTCGCTGGCTCGGCAGCAGGCGCCGGAATTTCGGCCCTTGGCGCAGACTCAGGCCCCTTCGTGCGGAAGCGCCCGCCCTCCCGGCTGAAGCTGGGTTGCCAGAGCGGACCAACATCGGAAGCCCATTTCGCATTCATGGCCCGTTACGGGGTGA
>JAFEEP010000341.1 GCA_018241045.1 Pseudomonadota bacterium
AAGGCCCGCCATCGCGCGCGAAGAACACCGGGGCGTCGAGCACCAGAAGGGGGTGGTTGCCAATTTTTGTCGAAAGCAGGCGCGCGGGTTCGCCCAGCAGGTCGTCCCAACGGAAGACCTCCTTCGCCCGCCTGAGCGCCTTCAGCACCGCAGGATAACCAGGCAATATGGTGGTCATTGCCACGCCATGATCGGCCACGGCACCGGGCAGCGCGCCGGCAACGTCGGCCAGCCCGCCGGTCTTGACCAGCGGCACCGCCTCCGAGGCGACCGAGAGGACGCGCAGGCTCATCCCAGCCGGTCGATCATTGGCTTGGTGATCAGGCAGACCCCGTTCTCGCTGCGACGAAAGCGCCGCGCGTCGTGTTCGGGGTCTTCGCCGACCACGAGCCCTTCGGGGATTCGCACGCCCGAATCGACGATTACCCGCGAGAGCCGCGCCCCCCGGCCGATGTTGCAATAGGGCAGGATCACCCCTTCATGGACCGCTGAGAATGAACCCATCTTGACCCCGGTGAACAGCAGGCTGCGGTGCGCGGTGGCGCCCGAGACGATGCAGTCCTGGCTGATCAGCGATGCCACCGCCTGGCCGCGCCGCCCCTCCTCGTCATGGACGAATTTGGCCGGGCTGGCGACGACCTGGTCGGTCCAGATGCGCCAGTCGCGATCATACATGTTGAGCTGGGGAACCACGTCGGTCAGGTCGAGGTTGGCATCGAAATAAGCGTCGATCGTGCCGACATCGCGCCAGTATTCGCCGATCTCCTCGGCGGCGCGGATGCAGCTGTCGGTGAACTTGTGGGCCACCGCCTTGCCGTGCTTGACGATGTAGGGGATGATGTCGCCGCCGAAATCGCGCTTGCTCTCCGGATCGTCGGCATCGCGGCGCAACTGTTCGAACAGGAACGCGGTTTCGAACACGTAGATGCCCATCGAGGCGAGCGCCATGTCGGGCCGGCCGGGCATCCCTGGCGGGTCTTTGGGCTTTTCAACGAAGGCGGTGATCACGTCATTCTTGTCCACCGCCATGACCCCAAACCCGCTGGCCTCTGCCCGCGGCACCACCAGGCAGCCCACGGTCACGTCCGCGCCCGAGTTGACGTGCTGTTGCAGCATCAACTCATAATCCATCTTGTAGATGTGATCGCCCGCCAGGATGACCATGTACTTGGGGGCGTGGCTTTCGATGATATCGATGTTCTGGAACACCGCGTCGGCGGTGCCTTCGTACCAGTGCAATTCGTCGATGCGCTGGCTGGCGGGGAGGATGTCGAAGCTTTCGTTGCGTTCCGGGCGCAGGAAGTTCCAAGCGCGCTGCATATGGCGGATCAGCGAATGCGCCTTGTATTGCGTCGCGACGCCGATGCGGCGGATGCCCGAATTGATCGCGTTGGACAGCGCAAAATCGATGATCCGGCTCATTCCGCCAAAATAGACCGCTGGCTTGGCGCGGCGATCGGTCAGCTCCATCAGCCGGGATCCGCGCCCCCCGGCAAGGACATAGGCCATGGCATCGCGGGCCAGCGGTGCGTGCAGGCGTTCCCTGGTCATCGTTTGTCCACTCCTTCGTTCGCCCGTTCGGCGTCTTATCCTTCGAATACCAGCATCAGCGTGGCGAGCGGGGGCAGGACGACCATCGCCGCTCCGTCCCGCGCCATGACGATCCCGTCGTTGCCCTTGCCGCTGCCGCCATAGGCTTGGGCATCGGTGTTGATCACCTCGCGCCACTTGCCATCGCGCGGCAGTGGCAGGCGGTAGTGATCGTGAAGCTGCGCGGTCATGTTGCTGACCACCACCACCGGCGCGGCATCCGGCGCCTTGCGCTGCCAGGCAAAGACCGAGGCTTGGGCATCGTCGACCACGAGCCATTCGAATCCGTCGCCCTCACAGTCGCGGGCGTGAAGCGCGGGCAGATCGCGGTAAGCGTAGTTGAGGTCGCGCAGCAGTGTCCGAACCCCGGCGTGCGCGGGCGCATCGAGCAAGTCCCAGTCAAGGCTGCGCTCCTCGCTCCATTCGCGGCGCTGGGCGAACTCCTGCCCCATGAACAGCAGCTTCTTGCCCGGATAGCCCCACATCAGGCCGTAATAGGCGCGCAGGTTGGCGAACTTCTGCCAATCGTCCCCGCTCATCTTGGTGAGCAGGCTGCCCTTGCCGTGAACCACCTCGTCATGGCTCAGCGGCAGGACGAAGTTTTCCGAAAAGGCATAGGTCAGGCCGAAAGTGATCTCGTTGTGGTGGTAGCGCCGGTGCACCGGTTCACGCGCCATGTATTGCAGCGTGTCGTGCATGAAGCCCATGTTCCACTTGAAGCCGAAGCCCAGCGCCGCGCGCGGGCCTTCGTCATAGGCGGGCAGGCTTACCCCCGGCCAGGCGGTGCTTTCCTCGGCAATGGTCAGGATGCCGGGGTGAGTGGCGTAGAGCGCCTTGTTGGTGGCGCGCAGGAAATCCACCGCCTCCCAGTTCTCGCGCCCGCCATCGGCGTTGGGAATCCATTCCCCGGCCTTGCGCGAATAATCGCGGTAGAGCATCGAAGCGACGGCATCGACCCGCATCCCGTCAACGTGATACCGCTCGGCCCAGAACAGCGCGTTGTTGACCAGGAATGACGCCACCTCGCGCCGCCCGAAATTGTAGATCGCGGTGTTCCAGTCGGGGTGGAAACCAAGGCGCGGGTCTTCGTGTTCGTAAAGCGCGGTGCCGTCGAAGTGGGACAGCCCGTGCTCATCAGTAGGAAAGTGCGCCGGCACCCAGTCGATCAGGACGCCGATCCCGGCGCGGTGGGCGCCATCGACGAAGCGGGCGAACCCTTGCGGATCGCCGAACCGGGCGCTGGGCGCATAAAGCCCGGTGGTCTGGTATCCCCATGACGGATCATAGGGATGCTCGCTGACCGGGAGAAACTCGATATGGGTAAAGCCCATGTCGACGACATAGGGGATCAGCCGCGCAGCCAACTCGTCCCAGGTCAGGAACCAGCCGTTGTCGTCGCGCTGCCACGATCCGGGGTGAACCTCGTAGATCGAGATCGGCTGACGGCGGGGATCGGCCTTGGCCCAGAAATCGCGGTGGGCCGCGTCGCCCCAGTCCGGCTTGCCGGTGCGGGTGGTCAGCGAGGCGGTTTTCGGCCGCAGTTCCGAGGCGAAGGCGAAGGGATCGGCCTTCAATGGCTGGACCGTGCCGTCCGGCCCGACGATCCGGTACTTGTAGGCGCGCCCCTCGCCAATATCGGGCACGAACAGTTCCCACACCCCGATGTCGGCGCGCTTGCGCATCGGATGACGGCGGTGGTCCCAGTCGTTGAAATCGCCGACCAGACTGACCAGTCGCGCGTTGGGCGCCCAGACCGCGAAGTGAACGCCGTCTGCCCCTTCGTGGTGGATGCAGTGCGCCCCCAGTTTGTCGAACAGGCGGTGATGCGTGCCCTCGGCGATCAGGAAATCGTCGGTCGGGCCAAGCACCGGGCCGAATGAATAGGGATCGGTCACCCACCATTCGCTGCCCCCGGCGCGGCAGCGATATTTGACCGGGCGCGGCTTGCCCCGGACCTTGCCTTCGAACAGCCCGCGATCGTCGATCCGCACCAGCTTGCCCAATGCCGCGCCGCCAAGGCTATAGGCGCTGGCCTCCTCCGCGCCGGGGAGCAGCGCCCGGGCAAAGGTGCCCTGGGGGCCGGCGTGCAGCCCGAGCAGGGCAAAGGGGTCAGCGTGGCGGCCCTCGATCAGAGCCTTGATCGCCGACGCCGGGGGCTTCACCGCACGCCCCAGATGTCGCGGGCATATTCGCCGATCGTCCGGTCGGACGAGAACCAGCCCATGTTGGCGACGTTGCGCAGCGCCGCTTCCTGCCAGCGGGCCGGATCGCGCCAGCGCTCGTCCACCGCGCGCTGGGCCTTGGCATAGCTTTCGAAATCGGCGGCGACCATGAACCAATCGTGGTCATAGAGCCCGCCCATCAGGTCGGCATAGCGGGTGGGATCGTCGGGCGAGAACACCCCCGAGGCGATCGAGTTGACCGCCTGCTGCAATTCGCGGTTGCCCTCGATCAGCGCGCGTGGATCATAGCCGTTGGCGCGCTTGGCCGCGACTTCATCAGCGGTAAGGCCAAAGATGACGATGTTTTCGTCCCCGACGCGGTCCCTGATCTCGATGTTCGCGCCGTCAAGGGTGCCGATGGTCAGCGCGCCGTTAAGCGCAAACTTCATGTTGCCGGTGCCCGATGCTTCCATCCCCGCCGTGCTGATCTGTTCGGACAGGTCGGCCGCCGGAATGATCCGTTCGGCCAGGGTGACGTTGTAATTGGGAACGAACACCACCTTGAGCAGCCCGCCGACCGAAGGATCGGAATTGACCTTGCGGGCAATGTCGCCGGCCAGTTTGATGATCAGCTTGGCGTTGTGATAGCTCGCCGCCGCCTTGCCGCCGAAGATCTTGACCCGCGGCACCCAGTCGCGCTCGGGATGGCTGCGGATTTCGTCATAGAGCGCCACCGTCTCGATCAGGTTGAGCAGTTGCCGCTTGTATTCGTGGATGCGCTTGATCTGGACGTCGAACAGCGCGTCGGGATCGAGCGAAACCCCGGTAAGGTCCTGGATATGGGCGGCGAGGACGACCTTGTTGAGCCGCTTCACCTCGCCAGCGCGTTCCTGCAGCGATGCGTCGCCCGCCAAGGCGTTGAGCCTGGCAAGCTGTTCGGTATCATCAAGAAAGCCATCCCCGATCGCCTCGCGCAGCAGTGCGGTCAGACCGGGGTTGCATTGCTGCAACCAACGGCGCGGGGTAACCCCGTTGGTCTTGTTGTTGATCAGGCCGGGGTACAGCGCGTCGAGTTCGGAAAAGACGGTGGTCTTCATCAGCTCGGTATGCAGTGCCGCGACCCCGTTGACGCTATGCGCGCCGACGAAGGCCAGGTTGGCCATGCGCACCCGCCGCTCGCCGCCCTCACCGATCAAGGAGATCGCTGCCACCGCCGCATCGCCCAGGTTCTTGCCCCGCGCTTCCTTCAGCACCTTGGTATTGATCGCATAGACGATCTGCATATGGCGTGGCAGCAGCCGCTCGAACAACGGCAAGGGCCAGGATTCCAGCGCCTCGGGCAGCAGGGTGTGATTGGTGTAGCCGATGGTTCGCCGGGTGATGTCGAGCGCCTCGTCGAAGGCCAGCCCGTGATCGTCGGTCAGGATCCGCATCAGTTCGGCCACCGCCACCGCGGGGTGGGTGTCGTTAAGCTGGATCGCCGCCTCGTCCGGAAGGGTGCGAATATCGTACTGGTACTGCAGGTGGCGGCGGACGATGTCCTGGATCGAGGCGGCGGTGAAGAAATACTCCTGCCGCAGCCGCAATTCCTGCCCGGCGGGGCTGGAATCGGCCGGGTAAAGCACCCGCACCAGCGAATCCGCCCGGACCTGATCGGCCAGCGCGCCGAAGTGGTCACCGGCATTGAAGGCATCGAGCCGGATCGGATCGAGCGCGTTGGCGGTCCATAGCCGCAGGGTGTTGACCCGCTTGCCGCGCCAGCCGACGACCGGGGTGTCCACCGCCGTTGCCTCAACCAGCTCGGCGGGCTTCCACGCCGCGCGGTCACCCTCGGTCACCACCTCGCCGCCAAAGCCGATGCGATAGCAGCTCTCGCGCCGCTCGAACTCCCAGGGGTTGCCGTGAGCCAGCCAGGTTTCGGGCAGCTCGATTTGCCAGCCGTCCTGGATCCGCTGGCGGAACATCCCGTTCACATAGCGGATGCCATAACCGTAAGCCGGAATATCCAGGGTGGCGAGGCTTTCCATGAAGCAGGCCGCCAGCCGCCCCAGGCCACCGTTGCCCAGCGCCGCATCAGGCTCAAGCTCCTCGATCTCCGCAAGGTCGAGACCGTGGGCGCGCAGCGCCTCTTCCATCTCGGCGGTCAGGCCCATGTTCGACATCGCGTCGCGCAGCAGCCGCCCGATCAGGAATTCCAGGCTGAGGTAATAGACCCGCTTGCCGCCGCTGGCATAGGTGCGGGTGGTCGATTCCATCCAGGCGTCGACGATCTTGTCGCGCAGCGCCTTGACCGCGGCGTTGAACCAGTCGTGCGGCTTGGCCGCCGCCTCGTTCTTGCCGGTGCGATAGCGCAGGCAATCAACGATTGCACCGTCGAGTTTGTTGCCGGGATGCTGGTCGGTAAGGGCCAAGGGATCACGTCTCCATCCAAGGGACGGAACATCGGCGCAACCGCCGGGTCCGCACCACATGATGCCTACCAGTCATCCCTTGCGCGCCAGACTAGGCCCAAGCCCTTTGCAGCGGCAACAGCAATTCCAACCCCGCAATCGTATTTGTGAGGAATAATCAGGCGCTTTGGCCGTATCCGACGGTCAGAACCGCAGTGCTTGGACCCGGTCCCCGGCCTTTGCCGCAGGCGCGCCGATCGTGCGCCGCACCAGCCACTGCGCTGACGAAAGCGCGCCCTGCACCCCCGAATCCTGATTGCCGAGCGGAGCCAGCCCCTCTGGCGTCCGGACCATGCGCACGAAGGTCTCGCGGTCGCCGGTGGCGGGTAGCGCGCGGGCCAGCGGCAGGTCGGCCCAGTCGAGCAGGGCCTGCGGATCGCGACCCTGCAGCGCCGCGAGCAACGGGACGAGGAACAACCGCGCGGTGACCATGGCAGAGGTTGGGTTGCCGGGCAGGCCCAGCACCCAGCGCCCCTGCGCCCGGCCCAGCCAGACCGGCTTGCCCGGCTTGATCGCAACCTTGGCAAACAGCAGTTCGAGCCCGTGGGGCTGGAACATCGCCTTGGCGAAATCACGCTCTCCTACCGAGGCACCGCCGGTGGTGATCACCACGTCTGCGACGGCGAGCGCGCGGCCCGCCTCCGCCGTCAAGGCGGGAAGATCATCCACGCCGCTGGCGCGGTGAACCACGGCCCCGCCTTGTTCGGCGACCAGCGCGGCGACCCCGAACGAGACCGATTCGGGAATGGTCAGCGGATTGTCGCGCGCGGTTCCAGGCGGGGCAAGTTCATCCCCCGTTGCGATCAGCGCAACGCGAGGCGGCGCGAAAACCGGCACGCTCGCCCCGTCGGCGGAGGCGAGCGTGACCATTGCCAGCGGATCGAGGCGGCGTCCGGCGGGCAGCAGCAGGTCGCCCACGGCAAAATCGCTGCCCATGCGGCGGACATGGTGTCCGGGGCCGAAAGGCCGGGCGATGGTCACCGCGCCAGCCGCCGCTTCGCAGTTTTCCTGGATCACCACCAGATCGGCGCCTTCGGGCATGGCCGCGCCGGTGAAGATCCGCACCGCTTGTCCCGCCGCGACCGCCGGAGGCAGCGCACCACCGGCGAAGCTCTCTCCAATCACCGTCAGACGCGCACCCACCGCCGCATCGGCAAGGCGCAGGGCATAGCCATCCATCGCGGAAACATCGCGGCGCGGGCTGGACACGGCGGCGTGGACCGGTTCGGCCAGGATCCGCCCCGCCGCTTCGTCCAGCGCCACCACTTCGGCCCGCAGCGGTTTCGCCTGTGCCGCGATCAGGGCCTGCGCCGCATCAAAGGCAATCACGCGCAGACGTCGCACAACCGGGGCAGCGCACCGGCGATCGAGCAGGGCTTGTGGCGGCTGTCGAACTCCAGCTCGAGCAGCCCGTCCCAGGCATCGCGGCAAGCTCCGGTCGAACCGGGCACGCAGAAGATGAAGCTGTCCCCGGCCTGCCCGGCAAAGGCGCGCGACTGCATCGCGGCGACCCCCACCGTCTGCAGGCTCCTGGTCTGGAAGGCCACGGCAAAGCCATCCATCTCGCGCCGAAGCAGCGGCTTCACCGCCTCGGGCGTGTTGTCGCGCGGGGAAAAGCCAGTGCCGCCGGTGGTCAGGATCACCTCGATCTCGGGCCGGGCGAGCCATGCCTCAAGCTGACCGCGGATCGCAGCGATATCGTCACGCACGATCGCGCGGGCGTGGAGCACGTGGCCCGCCCCGGTCAATCGGTCGCACAGCAGCGCGCCCGAGGTATCGGTGCTTTCGTTGCGGGTGTCGGAAATGGTCAGCACGGCCATGCCGAGCGGATGGAAGGTGAGCGAGGGATCGATTCCGGACATGGTCCGCGCGATGCCACGAAACCTGCCGTTTCACTAGCCCTCGTCGAAGGCGAAGGGGGCGATTGTGCGGCGGGTGTCGTCGTCAAGGATCTCGCGCCCCACCGGGGGCACCGCGCGCGCGGCGCAGGCCGGGCGATTGCACAGCCGGCAGGTCACCCCGATCGGGGCAACCGCGACCGTGCGCGGATCGCTGCCCCGGGCATAAACCAGTTGCGGCGCGTGTTCGGCCGCGCAGGCCAGCGCGATCGCGCGGGTGACCCGTGGCCGCTCCCAGCTTCCACCGCCTGCCCCGACCGTTCGCGCGACCGAGAAGAAGCGCTGACCATCGGGCAGCTCCAGAAACTGGGTGACGATCTCTCCGGGGGTGCGAAACACCGAATGGACCGACCATAGCGGGCAGCCCCCGCCATGCGCGGCGAAGGGGAAGCCCGCCCCGTCGAGCCGCTTCGACACGTTGCCCGCCGGATCGACGCGGATGAAGAAGAACGGGATGCGCAGCATACCGGGTTTGTTGAGCGTGGTCAGGCGGTGGGCGACCTGTTCGAAGCTGGTGGCGAACTGGCGGCTCAGCGCCTCGATGTCATAGCTGCGCGCCTCGTCTGAGCGCGCAACGCGATTGTAAGGCATCAGGATCGCCGCCGCGCCATAAGCGGCCAGCGCGCGCCGCACCAGGCTGGCGGCGGTCGGGCTGGCGAAGCTCTCACCCTCG
>JAFEEP010000342.1 GCA_018241045.1 Pseudomonadota bacterium
AGTCCTTTGGTGGCGCCATGCAGCCGACGGCCATGAGTGCGGCCACTACAAGCGCGGCCGAGGCAGTAATTCGTTTGAACATGATTTCTCCAGAGATGGTTGCTTCAGGCGCGCGCGGCGTCGAGGGCCTGCTGCAGGTCTTTCGGAATGGGCAGGCGCCGCCAGCCACGGACGTCCGTGCCACCGGTGTTGCCGTCGGGCACCAGCCCGACGGTGGTGAAGACGGTGGCGGCTACCAGCCGCCACGGCTGGCCGACGACTTCGTCATAGCGGCGGTTGCGCAGCGCAAACTGAAACATGCGCCAGTGCACGCGTATATGCTCGGCGGTCGTTGATTGGCCGAGGACATGGGCTCTTTCCAGGTGCTGGAAGGCGGTGTAGAACTCGCCGCGTGCCTCGGCCGCTGAGGCTGCGGCCAATTCCGCTTGCACGGCGGGTTTGATGCGAATTGCGAAGGTATTCATGAGGTGCTCCGGGAAGGTTCCGAGGCACTGAATTCTTCGCGAATGGAGGACTTTGGACTTGAACGCAGGGGCTATATTGGCAGCCCTTTCGTTCAAGTGAGGGGCTATTCAGGGCCCCCGCAGCAGCGAGTGCGCTGCCCGCGCCGATACCACGTTTCGTGACTCGACGACGCTGGCCCCTCCGGCGCGCAGGATGAAGTAATGCGGTTTGTTCCGCGGTCGCTACACGGTTTTCTAGGCCAACTTTTTTCAAGGAAAACTATGTTCATCGACCTAACCAAGTACCCTAATCTGACCAGCAGCAAGTATCTGCCTCTTATGCGCAACTGGTTTGCCATCACGAGTCCGAAGACTTCGTTGAAGTCGCATCGCTGCGACCGGCAAACCAGGCCGTAGCCTTTGCCAGGATGTCACGCTCCATCTGGACCTGACGCAACTGTCGGCGCAAGCGCACCAGCTCTTCTCGTTCGGCGGTGGTTAGACCTTCCTTGCCCGGCAAAGGCTTGCCCTCATCGATGGCGGCCTGGCCAACCCAGTTGGTGATGGATTGGGCGGTGACACCGAACTCACGCGAGAGCTGCGCGGGTGAGCGGCCCGCTCGAACCAGCTCGACCATCTGCTGGCGGAATTCCGCCGGGTACGGCGGTCGTACTTTGGACATTTGCGACTCCTTGAACACAAAGAATGATGTGTCCACGGAACCGGGTCAACTCCAGTAACCAGGGTAACGGGGTAACCGCCGGACGGCGCCCCTGGTCGGCGGTTTTGCCTCGATGCAAGATGCTGGAACGCGGGGGCCGTGCGCAGAGCTCTACAGTCATAAGGTCGGTCAAGCGTCTCAAGCCTCAATAAAACCAGGCGCTTGACTAAAGTGACGTCTTACACGGTGCATGACTCGCGCACCCGACTTACTCTTCCATCACATCCCATCCGACGTTCCCACGGTCTCCCTGGTCAGAAAAGATGAACTGGCCGCCATCCTCGGCGTGACCGCGCGCAGCGTCAGTGACTACGTCGCTCGAGGTGAACTGCCAACACCGAAACGACTGGGACGACGAGCCGCGTGGGATATCGACGAGTTGATTGCGCTTACGCCAGTGACGGCGAAGACGGGCCGTCTTTGGAGCGCAGACCGTGTTGCTCGCCTAAAGCAGCATGCCGCCGGCCTGAAGCTCCGAGCCAAGCAGGCTGAGCAAGAGCGGGGACCAGCCAACCTAGCATCCGGCGGCGGGTCCGCTTTCCCCTCCGGGTGGCTGGTTGAGGGTGAGGAAGCTATCGACTGGCGCCCGACCCTGTTTGATGAAAACCGATTCCTCCGGGCGCAGCGTAAACAGTTGGCCGAAGACTTTCCCACCAAGGCCGACAGGGGACTTGAATACTGGAACGAGGTCAGAGACATCACCGAGCGAATCGACAACAACGAGCATCATCTGAGTTCATTCCTGGCCAGGCACACGGGCGGCACCTTCCTGGGCTCCTCGCTATTGCTCACGCAGCCTGTATTCACCAGCGGGAACCGAATGACGCCACGGGCAGGTCTGCGGGAACTGCAGCTCCATTCCCGTGACTACGGCGCCTACAGCTGCAAAGGGCCCGAACTGCGACAGGACGACAGCTTGGTGTTCCTGCTATTGATTCGACTCGCTCAGGACGCACGGCCAGGTCGTGCGGTCGGGTTCAGCCCAGGCGATTTCTGCAAGAGCGTGTGGAAGTACGACAGCGGCGACGCGCGGCGACGGCTTCGCGAATGCATCGGTCGCCTGCAGGAGACCAGGCTGTCGTTTGAGACGTTCACCGTCCAACTCGTCGGCCGATTCGACCACCCCTCTCGAGGCCCCTGGAGCGTGGCCCTGGACCGCGATATCGTGCGGCTATTCACCGGACAGCTGCAGGTATGGTTGGACGTCGGCAAGAGGCTGGGTTACGGTGCCGGGCTGGCAACCCAGCTCTACAGCTACGTCTGCAGCCAGACGACGCTGATTCCGACCAAAGTCTCGAGACTCCATCGGGAGCTGGGTTCTCGAGCCTCGCTGAAGTCTTTTCGCGAGGAACTGGGGCACGGGCTTAGTGTCTTGAGCGCCGGTGGCGATATCGATGCCAATTGGTACATCGACAGATACGACATGGTCCACTGGCTCAAGATGGCGCGGAAGTAACCCCAATCAGTCCTCGCGCGCCTTTGGGTGCGCGGCCAACGTCCGCGCCGACAATCGCGTTCTCCGTTTCCTACTTCCTACTTCCTACTTCCTACTTCGCATGGCGTATGACCGGCTGCCGGTGACGTATGGTCGGCCACGGCTGACACTTGGCCGTCATGCCGTGAGACATGGGCATGCTGGACTGACGGATTTCAATTGAAATTCAACGACTTACGCGTCAGCTCTCCTTACTTTATGTAGACGAGCGTACTTGCCGATGTCGGAAGCCGACTTGCCGAGGCAGTATTCCTCTGCCAGGGGGCCAACTTCCCGGGGCCTCATCCCAAGGGATAGCGCCTGGATATCCGCCGTGCATGGTGCCGCTGTGCGGCAGGAGCGCGCCGGTGGCGCAGAGCGTCCAACCCGGTGCTTCAGTGAGAACGTCTTCTCAATCCTGACCGAACGGAGGTTGTCTCGGCGGCAGCTCCTGCCGAGCAGGCAACGAGGCGAAGAAAGAGCGCGACCTCATCGTTGAAGTCGCGCTCGTGAATGTTTAACGTGGCTGCATCGGACCGCTGGCAACGGCCTCTACCTCGCCACAGTTCCTTCCGCTAAGCGGCGGGGGTAGCCACCGTCGGTTTGGCAATCTTGGCCGCTTCAAAGGCGATGATAAGCAGCGTGCAGGTTGGCTTTCCCTCACGGCTAAGATAGTTGTCGACCTTGAGCTTGCCGGTGACTTTGACGAAGTTACCTTTAGCGAGCTGTGGGTCGTCGGGCTTCATGCTCCTGACTGTGTACCAAGTCGGCGCGTCGTCCTGGCCGCGCTGCGATTCGCACATGCGCCATTCCCAGTACACCTTGCCACTCGTCTTGCTCTCCTTGCGGGTCGGTTCGGTTGCCACGTTGCCGAAAGCTTGCATGTCTAATGTCCTTGTCAATATCGACGGCACGCTGCCGTCCTGACGTATAGCGAGCGACGTCAACCACCTTGGGCTGCGAGGAGCGGCGATGCCAGGGATGGCCAGGCAGTTCCGCATGCAGCACGCCGGTAGGGCAAGTAGTCGTCCGTCAGCCAACCATCGATACGGTGCTGGTTGCGGGCGTCAATCCGCACCTTGGGGAGCCAGACAGGAAGCATTTGAACGATGACGTGCCCAACCAGCTCGGGTCTCTCCATCACGCGGCCATCAGCCAGCCTTACCTCCTGAGCCGCTCGTACTTCGAAAACTCCGGGAGCCGTTTCTGCAAAGTGCCGCCGACCTCCAATGAGCACCTTCTCGCTCTGGTCGCGTGCCAGGCCACGAATCACGGCGAGTGCCCGGGCCGCGATGCGGTCCGACTTGCAGAAGATGACGACTCTCCGGAGCGTCGGTCCTTTTGTGAGTTCGCATCCGACTGACAGTCCCAGCGCCCGCAATGCGGATTCCCGGTCGCCGCCCCGCTTGCTTCGGTCAACTTCGACCCAGGTGGCACCATCGGGCTCGAAGAGCAAGGCGTCGGGCCGCAGCGTTCTGGACTCTGTCACGCCATTGATGGAGACGTTGACCACCAGAGGTCCTTGAACCATCGACGAAAGCGCGCCGTGGCCTTGATTCAGACGTCGCAAGAGCTCTTGCTCGGTTTCGGCTCGCAGCCCGCGCGCCTCGGCTGCAAGGACGATGAGCTGCAGCCACAAACGGTGCTCAGGGTTGGTCATGTCGCTCGTGCGTCGCACCGACGACTCGGCTTGCTCGCGACCGTGGTCGCGCAACCACTCGGCGCCCTTGAGCGTCAACCCGTAGATGGTCTGGAAGCGGTCGGTCTTGTAACGACGGATAAGGCCTTCCTTCACCATGCCGCGAACCGCCCGCTGAGCCGCCGTCAACGCTGCCTTGAAAGGACGCTCTGGGAAGCAAACGACCCCGACATCGAGCGTCCGCATCACCCTAAAACGGTCCAGCATGCTGAGTGCGCGAAACCTCGCCGAGAACTGCAGTTGCTGAGTCGAGAGCTGCGCGGTCAGGCCTCGCGGGACCCTGCAGTGTGCTCGTGGCGCAGCCGATGTGTTGGTGGGATGCGCGCCCGTGAGGTCCTGCGTCACGCTGCCCATGGGTGGGGGTGGGGCGGTCTGTGGGGTGCTTCCGGTTGGCGCAGCAATGGTGAAGCGCGGCGCGATAAATGAATTCTTGGGTGTGCGATAAATGGGAGCGGGTTTACTTTCGCGAAGGGAAACAAAATTGCGCACTACCAAAGGCGATACGTGCCTGGGTGGTGCGCGAAGAGGTGCTCCCGGTGGAATTGGCTGATCACTCTCAATAGCCCGCATTGGAGATACTGACGCCCAAGGAGCCTACCCGGGTGCCGTCAGCATAGGCGGTGGCGATCAGAGTTTCTTCTGGAGTGTCTTCTCCATTGATCAACACGGAAGGCACCACCACCAGCAAGGCGCCAACGGCACTGGCTGTGTGCCCAATCTTGGAGACGGCGAATCCAGGAGACGATTCGGACAATACGGCGATGTGACCCCAGTCGATTTCATACGGAGTGGCGCTCCATTGCAAGTCCCACGTGATGTCCGCCGCAGAGGGCGCGCCCAGCAGCACGCCTTGAAGCGCGCTCAAGCCCAGAGAAGCCAGGTTCACTTCCACGAACGTGCAACGCCAGCCCGCATGGGCAATAGGCAGGTCGGCAGTGAAGTCGCCTCCAGATGAGGGCACATCGCTCCATTCTTGATATTGCAGCGCCTGGTCGCCCTCAAACTGCGCGACGATGCCATCTCCATTCATGCGGTATTCCCGCGCGCCATCTTCCAGTTGAATAGCGTAGTACTTTGAAAAATACGGCGTACGGAACACCGGCAACCACGTCAGCACCGCCCCGGGCCCAGGCCCACGCACGGGCGCCGCCGCCAGCGGCCCCGCCCCCTTGCGCACCTGCACCGCCAGCTCCACCGTGCGCCCGGGATCGGTCTGCACGGTGCGCATGGGAAAGAACCTGCGCCGTTCGGTCATACCGTCACCTCGGCCTCGCTGGTGGGGTAGCCCTGGGCCTCGATGCGCAGCACATGGCGCCCGCGTGCTGCGGGGAAGGACACGCGGCCATTGCTGTCGGCCACGCGGCTGGCGGCACCGTCCAGCGTGATGCGGGCGCCGGCCAGGGGGCGGCCCTGCTCGTTGCGGGCGGTGAAGATGATCTCGCCGTTGGCCACCTCCACCGTGATGCCGGGCTGGATCA
>JAFEEP010000343.1 GCA_018241045.1 Pseudomonadota bacterium
ACTCAACCCTGAAGCAATAGCACCGCTGGCACAGATGCCGCGATGGCCGCGGCAAGCAGCGTCAGCGCGCCGGGGCCGGCCTTGCGCCAGCCTGCAAGGCTCACCGCCGTTGCGGCCTTGAACAAGGTGTTGAGCGCGACTGGCGGCAACAGCACCAGCCCGGCCACGCGCGGCGCCAGCGTCCCTTCGGGCAGGTTGCCCAGGGTAATGATCGCCGAATCGACGTCGAGTACCCCCGATATCGCCAGCACCGTGGCTAAGCCAGCGTCGCCATAGCGCATCAGGACCCAGCGCGCGGCGACGGTCAGCGCCATGGTCAGGGCCATCAGCAGCAGCGCGGGCTTGATGTCGAAGGGATTGCGCGGCAGGGGCGCCTCTCCCGCACCAACAGCCTCCCCCCGCCGCCGCATGATCAGGGCGTAGCCGATCAGGCTGGCGAGCATTCCGGGCAGGGCCAGCATGGCGAAGGTCGGCAAGGCGCGCGGGGCGAGTGCTGCGGCGAGGATCGTCACCCGGACGAACATCACCGCCGAAGCCAGTGCGATCGCGGCATTGGCGATGGTTCGATCGACACCGTCGTCACGCAGCTTGCCCGCGAGCGAGGCGGTCACCGCGGTCGAGGAGACCATCGACCCGGCGGCCGCCGTGGCCAGCACGCCGCGGGTCGCGCCCAGCCAGCGTGCCGCGACATAGCCGGCGAAGGAAAAGCCCGAGACCATCACCACCACCAGCCACAATTGGCGCGGGCGCCACGCGCCATAGGGGCCGATCGGGTCGTTGGGCAGCAAGGGCAGAATGACCAGCGCAATCAGCGCGAAGCGGGCGATCGCGGCGATCTCCGCCTCGTCGATATGGCGCAGCACACGATGCAGTTGGCGGCGCATAGCCAGTAGCAGCACGGTCATGCCCGTCACCGCGCTTGCCAGCGCGAAGTCACCTAGTCCGGCGAGATATCCGACCGTCAGCGTGATCAGTCCGGCGAGGCTTGCGGTGCCGCTGATCGAGGGACGCCGCTGGGTCGCGCGCCAATATCCCATCACCACCAGCGCGGCGGCGGCGGCGAGGAGCACGACGGCAAGCGGTGCGGCGCTGTCCTGCAGGGTGCCCGCCATCCCGCCCGCCAGCCCGAGCAGGCCGTAGGTGCGGATTCCGGCAAAGCGGCTCCCGGCAGGCTCGCCGCGCAGCGCCCAGCCGCGCTGCACCCCCACCAGAAGGCCGAGCGCCAGTGCCAAGGCAACGCCCTGCAACAATTCCAACGGCATCGCAGCGGCGTCGTTCATTACCTCGCTGATGGCAGCTACGCCGCCTGAGGCAAAGGCAAATCAGCCGTCGGCAAGGGCGGTGCTGGCGATCAAGGCGTCGGCGGCGGCGCGCGCGCCGAATAGTTTGCGGGCGACGTCATCCAGTTCGCCGCTGCAGATCAGGTACTCGCCCGAGGCGAAGTGAACCGATGTCCCGTAAAGGCCCTCGGCAAGGTAGGCGATCTGATCGGGATTGATCATCGCGGCCTGGCTTTCGCCTTGGGTTTCCAATCTGACCAGATGCATGGCTACCCTCCTCCTTCCGGGAAAAACCCGGGCTGGCTGCAACCCGAACGCCGCGTTATTCGTTTCTGCGTGCCCTACCTGTTTACCACGATCCGTGCCCTACTGAACAGCCGTGACGGTACGGAGGTCGGGCCGTGACCGGGTCATTCCTGACTATCGAACTGGCGCAATGGTTTGCCGCGCGCGGATGGCGGGTGCGGCGCCATCAGGGGGAAATGCTGGAGGTTGCGGCGTCGGGGCGGCACGCCCTGCTGGTCGCCGATACCGGGGCGGGCAAGACCCTGGCCGGGTTCCTGCCCACCCTGGCTGATTTCTGCCCTTCGCGGCTGGACGGAGAGCCCCCGCCCGAGGGGCTGCACACGCTCTACGTCTCGCCGCTCAAGGCGCTGGCGCACGACGTCCAGCGCAACCTCCTCGCTCCCGTCGAGGAGCTGGGCCTGCCGGTCCGCATCGAGACGCGCAGCGGCGACACCCCGTCGGAGCGCAAGGCCCGCCAGCGCGCGCGTCCGCCGCACATCTTGCTGACCACGCCCGAATCGCTCGCGCTGCTGCTCTCCTATCCCGAGGCGGAGACGCTGTTCGCCGGGCTAAAGCGGATCGTGATCGACGAGGTTCACGCCTTTGCCACCGGCAAGCGCGGCGATCTGCTCGCCCTGTCGCTGTCGCGGCTGCAGGCGCTGTCGCCCGGATTGCAACGGGTCGCGCTGTCGGCGACGCTGGCCGATCCCGATGGCTTTCGTGCCTGGCTGGCGCCGGGAGGCGAGGTCGAGCGGGTTGCGCTGGTCGAGGGCGAACCCGGCGCGCCGCCCGAACTCGACGTCCTGCTGCCTGATGACGCGCGGGTGCCGTGGGGCGGGCACGCCGCGAGCTGGGCGGTGCCGCAGCTCTATGAAGCGATCAAGGCCAACCGCACCACGTTGATCTTCTGCAACACCCGCTTCCTGGCGGAACTGATCTTCCGCCAGTTGTGGGACGTCAACGACGACCGCTTGCCGATTGGAATTCACCACGGATCGCTCTCTCGCGAGGCGCGGCGCAAGGTAGAAGGGGCGATGGCGCGGGGCGAGTTGCGCGCGCTGGTCGCTACCGCCAGCCTCGACCTGGGGGTCGACTGGGGCGATGTCGACCTGGTAGTCCAGATGGGGGCCCCCAAGGGATCGTCGCGGCTGCTGCAGCGGATCGGCCGCGCCAATCACAGGCTTGACCTGCCCAGCCGGGCGGTGCTGGTCCCCGGCAATCGCTTCGAGTTCCTCGAGGCTGTCGCTGCGCAGCAGGCGGTCGACGAAGGGCAGCGCGATGGCGAGGACTTTCGCCCGGGTGGGCTCGATGTGCTGGCCCAGCACGTGATGGGGCGGGCTTGCGCGGGTCCGTTCGATGCGGCGGCGCTTCATGCCGAGGTGCGCTCGGCGCTGCCCTATGCCGGAGTTGACGGAGCGACCTGGGACCGGGTGCTGCACTTCGTCGCCACCGGGGGCTATGCGCTCAAGGCCTATGATCGGTTCCAGCGGATCGTGCAGGACCGCGACGGTCTGTGGCGGCTGACGCACCCCGAACACGCCGCGCGCTATCGGCTCAACGCCGGCATCATCGTCGACAGCGAGATGATTGAAGTGCGCTTCCGCAACGGCCGGGCGCTGGGCCGGGTCGAGGAGGGGTTCGCCGCCAGCCTGGCGCCTGGCGATACGCTCCGCTTCGCCGGGCTCGACCTTGAGGTCGAGGCACTGCGCGAGGGTGAGATGCTGGTGCGTGCGGCGAAGAAGACCGGGCAGATTCCCAGCTACATGGGGCAGCGGATGCCTTTGACCACGCACCTGTCTGAGCGGGTCCAGGCGCTGCTGGCCGACCGCGGCGGGTGGGCGCGTTTTCCCGACGACGTGCGCGAATGGCTTGAGGTGCAGGACTGGCGCAGCGAGTTGCCCGCGCCGGGCAAGCTGCTGGTCGAGACCTTCCCCTTCGAACACCATCACTACGCCGTGATCCACACCTTCGAAGGCTGGCCCGCGAACCAGTCGCTGGGAATGTTGCTGACCCGGCGGATGGAGGAACAAGGTCTGCGTCCGCTCGGCTTCGTCGCCAATGACTATTCACTCGCGGTCTGGGGTCTCAAGCCCGTGACCGACCCGGCCAGGCTGCTCTCGCCCGAGATCCTGGCTGACGAGTTCATTGCCTGGGTCGAGGGGAGTCATCTGCTTCGCCGCGCCTTCCGCGAAGTCGCGGTGATTGCCGGGCTGGTTGAGCGCCAACAACCGGGCAAGCGCAAGACCGGTCGGCAGGTGACCTTCTCGACCGACCTGATCTACGATGTGCTGCGCAAGTATGAACCCGACCATGTCCTGCTGCGCGCCGCCTGGGCCGATGCCCGGGCACGGATGACCGACGTCGGGCGGCTGGCCGGGGTGCTGGAACGCGCACAGACCGACCTGGTACACGTCGCGCTTGATCGGGTCAGCCCGCTTGCCGTGCCGGTGCTGGTGATGATCGGGCGCGAAGCCCTGCCCCAGGGTGCGGCCGACGACGACCTGTTGATCGAGGCAGAGGGGCTTGCCGCCGCCGCAATGCGGATCGACCCGCGCGATGAGGATTGCACCGAGAGCGAGTGAGGTAGGGCAAAAGTGCGTGAGGCAAAGGAAAAGGGGGCGGATCGCTCCGCCCCCTTGCCGTTTCTCGAGTGACTAAGGCTTATTGGGCCTTGCCTGCATTCGCGGCCTTGCCGAATTCGGAATACTGTTCGTTTCCGACGAAGCCGAAAGCGGTGACGCCCGAGCCCTTGATGATGTTCAGCACCTTCGCGGTGGTGTCATAGGGCGCTTGCGGATCGGGCTGGAACTGCAGTTCGGGCTCCGGCTTGATCGCCAGGGTCGCTTGCAGAGCGCTGAGCAGTTGCCCTTCGTTCATCGCCGTATTGTTCCACAGGATCGAGCTGTCGGGCATGATCACGACCTTGTTCTTGTCACGCTTGATGATCGTGTCCGGCGGCGGGGCCGACGGGTTCGGCAGGTCGATATTGACCGAATGCGTTGCCACCGGGATGGTGATGATGAACATGATGAGCAGAACGAGCATGACGTCGATGAGCGGCGTCGTGTTCATTTCCATCATCGGCGAGCCATCATCCTTGCCGCCTGACATTGCCATGGTGGGTTACTCCTGAAAAAGATTGGGCCGCGGGATCAGCCGTTCGGATCGACCGGGTTCGAAATGAAGCCGACCGTGGGATAGCCCGAGATCTGCACGTTGTAGACCGCACCGGCGATGCAGCGCCACGGGGCGTTCACGTCGCCGCGAATGTGGACCTGAGGGACCAGTTCGGGGATGTCGCGCAGTGCTTCGGGGCCGCCCGCGCGCTTGACGATGGCGTCGAGCCGCTTGAAGGCCAGGTCACGCAGTTCGTTCGAATCGACCGGCGTGATGTTGTTGAAGTAGATGCGGCATTCCCCGCCGAGCGAAGCCCCTTCGAAGCCCGGATCGCCCGCGGAACGGCCCGCGCCGTCGGTGGTGCTCACCGTCAGCAGCAGGTTTTCGACCTTGTCCTTCGATTCCTGCGACACCATGATCGGGATCTTCAGCTTCTGGATCGTCTGGATCGCGACCGGAACCGCGATGAGGAAGATGATCAGGAGCACCAGCATCACGTCCACGAGGGGCGTGGTGTTGATGTCCGACATCGGCCTTTCTTCGCCACCGGCGCCGCCAACTGCCATCGCCATGAGTTACATCCTATCCTTGCATTTCCCGGAAAGTCCGGACGGCTGACGGATCAACCGTCCGTCCGGTCTGGTGCCGACGACGCCGCGGGCGGACCCGCTGGCGTCGCTGGCGCGCGTGACTTACGCCTTGGGGGCGGCAGCCGGAGCGGCCGGCTTGGCGGCGGCCGGAGCAGCGGCCGTGGCGGGCTTGACCGCGCCCTTCGAGTTGATGTTGGCCAGCACGTCGGTCGAGAAGCCCGAGAGCAGCTCGGCGATGCGCTTGTTGCGGGCCTGCAGGTAGTTGTAGGCGAGCACCGCGGGAACCGCGACGAGCAGACCGATGGCGGTCATGATCAGCGCTTCACCAACCGGACCCGCGACCTTGTCGATCGAGGCCGAACCGGCGATGCCGATCGCGATCAGGGCGCGGTAGATGCCGACGACGGTACCGAACAGGCCGATGAACGGCGAGGTCGCGCCGACCGTGGCGAGGAAGGGCAGGCCGCCGGCGAGGCGGGCGTTGATCGAGGCTTCCGAACGGGCCAGCGAGCCATAGAGCCAGTCATGCGCGTCGGTCTCGTTGACCATCTTGCTGTGCTGGTCTTCGGCGGCAAGACCGTCGTCGACGACCTGGCGCCAGGCGCTGTTCTTCTCAAGCTTGGCAGCGCCTTCCTTGAGCGAGGGCGCGCGCCAGAAGGTGCCGCGCATTTCGCGATACTGCTTCAGGATCTTGTTCTGCTCGGCCCACTTGGTGAACAGGATGAAGAACGAACCGAACGACATGATCGCCAGGATCGCGGCAACGATCAACGCGATCCAGTTGGGCTTCCCGTCGGGGAACATCATTTCCGCGAAACCGAACTTGTTCTGCGGGGCCGCGTTGGTTGCAGCGGCGAGAAGTTCAAAAACCATGCGATAGTCCTCTCAAGAGAAATAACAGTATGTAGTTAAGTCGAAACAGGGGGATGGTCACGGCACCGCACGGGCGCCGCGCCAGTGAAGATCAGTCCTTCGGGATCTGCCAGCGCACCGAGCTGGACCAGCTTCCGGCAATCGCCTCACCCTCACCATTGGTGGCGGGATTGAAACGTCCGCGACGCGAGATCAGCGAGCAGGTGGTGGAGTCCAGTTCGCTCGACCCGCTCGACCCCGTGACGTCGCACGAGGCGACACGGCCATCGGCACCGACCGAGACGCGGAAGCGGGTGACACCCTCTTCATTGCGGCGCAGCGGGCCCGAGGGATAGTCGTTCGAGTTGGCCCACGACCCCGGATTGCCCTTGGGCGTGGGGCTCTTGGGCTGGAACTTCGGCGGCGGCGGCGGCGCCGGAACCGGGGCCGGCGGCGCGATGATCGGCACCACCGGGGCGACCGGCGGCGGCGTCGTCACCGTCGTGATCGGCGGCGGCGCCACGTTGACGTTGATCTTCACCGGGGGAGCCACGATCGGGGGCGCTGCTGCCTTCTGCTTTGGCGGCGGCGGCGGCTCCTTCTTGGGCTCGTCCTTCTTGATGTCGACAGTCGTCACCTTCTTGATGATCTTCTGGAAGCCTTCGGTTCGCAGCCCGATAAACAAGCCCAAGCCGATTGCGACCAGAAGTATGGTGGAAATCACCACGCCTACGGCGTTCTCCGCCGTTCTATCACGATCTGCGTAAGACATTCAGCCACACCACTCCTAAACAGTCCCACCGGGCCGAAACCCGGAACCGACGTCCAATTCCGTTCAAACGGAGCCGGACGCCCAAATTCTTAATTTCCACCCTGTGGTCAACCCGGGATGTCAGCCCGCTCCCGATACGCTGACCGCCCCAGATCGCGGGCCTTTGTTGTTATACCGCCCGGCTTTTCGCTGCTTTAACCGCGAGGCGGCGGGTGCGCAACGCTTTATCCATTAACCGGCGATTCACGCGCGTTAAGATCAAGATTGCGCAAACAACGCTTGATTCCGGCAAATTTCCGTTCATTTGCCCATTTGCCTCGCCAGGCCGGAGCTTCGATGACCAGAACCAGCACAGCCGCCGTCCTTGCCATGGTTCTTGCCGCGGCCGGCCCCTGCGTCGCCCCCGCGATGGCTGATTCGCGGCCTTCCGTGCCCGCACCGCAGGTGGCGAGCTTTGCCGACATCGTCGATCTCGCCGATGGCGCGCCGCTGGTCGTGCGCGCCCAGGTGCGCAAGGTCGCTGCGGTTGAACCCGAGCGCGCGAGCGGCGTGCGGCCCGGCTGGATCCGCGCCTATGTCGAGGCGCGGACCGAGGCTCTGATCGCGGGCCGCCGCGCGGTGGGCGAACGGCTGGTCTATCTGGTCGACGTCAAGGCCGACGCCAGGGGCAAGCTCCCGGCGCTCAAGAAGAAGTCGGTGATCCTGTTCGCGCGGCCGGTCGCCGATCGTCCCGAGGAATTGCAGCTGGTCGCTCCCGATGCGCAATTGCCTTGGGATCCGGCGCTCGAAGCGCGGGTCAAGGGCGTGCTGGGCGAGCTTTACGCGGCGGGTGCGCCGCAGAAGATCACCGGGGTGCGCGAGGCGCTCCACGTCACCGGCAACCTTGCCGGGGAGGGCGAAACCCAGGTGTTCCTGAGCAGTGCCAATGCCGAGCCCGCGGCGTTGACCATTTCGCGCGCGCCGGGACGCGCGGTGCAATATGGCGCCTCGTTCTCCGAGCTGGTCGGCGCCGGGGCGGGCTTGCCCGCGCGCGACACCCTGGCCTGGTATCGCCTCGCCTGTTTCCTTCCCGCGCGTCTGCCCGCCGGTGCCAACATCGCCCGATCGACCGAGGATCGCGCCGCGGCTGCGCTCGATTACCGGGCGGTGATGGACCAGCTTGGCCCCTGCCTGCGCACGCGGGATTGAGCGGGATCGCAACGCAACGAAATTTCGTTGATTGATGCCACGAGCAGGCTTTCTTGCTTGCCGAGCCTGCCGCCGCTGCCTAAGGCGCGCGCGCTGAAAGGGGAGTCCATGTCTGATACGCCCAAACCGTTGCGGATCGCGCTGGCCGGACTCGGCACCGTCGGTGCGGGTGTGATCCGGCTGATCGAGGCCAACGCCGCGCTGATCGCGCGCCGTGCCGGGCGGCCGATCGTGGTCACCGTGGTCGGCGCGCGCGATCGTGGCAAGGATCGCGGGGTCGACCTGTCGGGTTATGCCTGGGAAGACGACATGGTGATCATGGGCGAGCGCGCCGATGTCGACGTTGTGGTCGAGATGGTCGGCGGTTCGGACGGCCCGGCGCTGGCCTGCGCGCGGACCACGATCGAGGCGGGCAAGGCGCTGGTCACCGCGAACAAGGCGATGATCGCCCATCACGGGTTGGAGCTTGCCGCCAAGGCAGAGGCAGCCAAGGTCGCGCTCAGGTTCGAGGCTGCGGTGGCGGGCGGAATCCCGGTGATCAAGGGCCTGCGCGAAGGCGCCGCGGCGAACGAGATCGAGCGGGTCTACGGCATCCTCAACGGCACTTGCAATTACATCCTCTCGACCATGGAGGACACCGGCCGCGACTTTGCCGACGTCCTCGCCGAGGCTCAGGCCAAGGGTTATGCCGAGGCCGATCCGGCCTTCGACGTCGAGGGCACCGACGCGGCGCACAAGCTGTCGATCCTTGCCGCGATAGCCTTTGGCGGCAAGCTGGACTTCGCCGGGGTGGAAACGGCCGGAATCACCCGCCTGCGCGCCGCCGATATCGCCCAGGCCGATGCCCTGGGCTATGTCATCCGCCTGATCGGCATGGCCGACACCCAGGTGACCCCGCAGGGCAAGGTCCTGTTCCAGCGCGTCCAGCCCCATCTGGTTCCCTTCGATCACCCGCTCGCCCATGTCGATGGCGCAACCAACGCGGTGGTCGCCGAGGGCAATTTCTCGGGTCGCCTGCTGTTCCAGGGTGCGGGGGCGGGCGATGGCCCGACCGCCAGCGCTGTGGTCGCCGACCTGATCGACATCGCTCGGGGTGAGATCGGCGCGCCGTTCTCGGTCCCGGTGGCGGAGCTTGAGGCGATGGCCCCGGCCGACTCCGGCAACCGCAGCGGACGGGCCTATGTCCGCCTGATGGTCGCCGATCGCTCGGGCGTGCTGGCAGAAATTACCGCCGCCTTCCGCGACGCGGGGGTTTCGATCGAGAGCCTGATCCAGAAGGGCCGCTCCGCCGATGGCGCGGTAATGGTCGCGATGGTCACGCACGAAGGGCCGGAACGCGCGGTGCAGGAAGTTGTGCGGCTGCTCAACGGCTCCGAATGCCTCGCCGAACCGCCGCTGGTGATGCACATCCTCGGGGATTAACGCGCCGCCTTCTCGCCCTTGGCGATCAGGTCGGCGTCCGAGCCTGCGGGGGCTTCGGGAATCGCCTTCATGTCGATGTAGTAGATCGGCGGCGGGGCCCAGCCGCCGACCACGCAGCCCGGTTGGCCTTTGCACGATCCGCGGTCCATTTTCGGCGGCGCGGGCACGCCGGTGTTCAGCGCCTGGCGCGAGCTCGGGTCGCTGTCGGCGGTTGATGGCACGCGATAGCGGCTGCTGTCGGTCGTCGCGCAGACCACGATCTCGTCATCGGAGGCCCCGGCGCAGGTGCGCTTGGGGGGCAGTGCGGAAAGCACCTGGTGGGCATTGTCGAGGATCTCGGCAACCCGGTCATCGGGGCTCTGCGCGGTCTGGGCGCAGGCAGGGGGAGCCGTGATGGCAAGGAGCGCGGCAGGCAGGGTGACAATTGCTCGAAGGGTCACGCCGATCATCCCGCACAAGCCTGTCGCGAAAGAGGCGGAGTGGCCGTGAACGGTCAATGAACGCGGCCCCCTCGACATTGCCGCGGCGCCTGTCTAAGCGCCGCCTGACATAGGTATGCAACCCTTTGCGCAAGGACCTCCCCACGCCATGACCAGTGCCACGCCAGTTTCGCACGTTCTCGACCGCGTTCTCGTCCTCGAAATGGTCCGGGTGACCGAGGCGGCGGCGATCAGCGCGTCGAAGCTGATCGGGCGCGGCGATGAAAAGGCTGCCGACGCCGCTGCAGTCGAGGCGATGCGCGCCGCGCTCAACGAACTGGCGATGGACGGCACCGTGGTGATCGGCGAGGGTGAGCGCGACGAGGCGCCGATGCTCTACATCGGCGAGAAGGTCGGCAGCGCGATCGGCTCCGGCCCGAAGATCGACATCGCGCTCGATCCGCTCGAAGGCACCACGATCACCGCCAAGGCCGGACCCAATGCGCTGGCGGTGCTGGCCGTGGCCGAGGAAGGCAACCTGCTTAACGCCCCCGACGTCTACATGGACAAGCTGGCGGTCGGTCCCGGCTATGCCGAGGGGATCATCGACCTCGCCAAGAGCCCGACCGAAAACGTCAAGGCCGTTGCCGCCGCCAAGGGCGTGGCTCCGCACGAAATCATCGTCTGCGTGCTCGACCGGCCGCGCCATGCCGACCTGATCGCCGAACTGCGCGGTTTGGGCTGCGGTGTGGTGTTGATCGGCGACGGCGACGTTGCCGGGGTGATCGCGGTGACCAACCCCGATACCACCATCGATCTCTACATGGGCCAGGGCGGCGCGCCCGAGGGCGTGCTGGCCGCAGCCGCGTTGCGCTGCGTCGGCGGGCAGTTCAACGGCCGCCTGGTGTTCCGCAACGAGGATGAGCGGGCCCGCGCCCGCAAGTGGGGGATCGAGGATCTCAACAGGATCTACACCCGCGATGAACTGGCCAAGGGCGATTGCATCTTCGCCGCCACAGGGGTCACCGATGGCTCCCTGCTCAAGGGCGTAAAGCGTCTGCGCGATGGCCTGATCACCACCCAGTCGGTGGTCATGCGGGCCAGCTCGGGCACGGTGCGCTGGGTTTCGGGCGAGCATCGCAACAAGCGCTGATCCACATCCTTGCACCCCGCCCCTGTTGCAATCGCGCGCCCCTCGGTTAAGGGGCCGCGCAGGGCCGAAACACGCGGGGGACGCGACTCATGAAGATCCTGGCTGGCAACTCCAACCTGCCGCTGGCGCGCGCGATCGCGGGCTATCTCGAACTGCCGCTGACCAATGCCGACGTCCGGCGCTTCGCCGACGACGAGATCTTCGTCGAGATTCACGAAAACGTCCGCGGTGAGGATGTCTTCGTGGTCCAGTCGACCAGCGCCCCGGCCAACGACAACCTGATGGAACTGCTGATCTGCATTGATGCGCTGCGCCGCGCCTCTGCCAAGCGGATCACCGCGGTTCTGCCCTATTTCGGCTATGCCCGGCAGGACCGAAAGCCGGGGCCGCGCACCCCGATCTCGGCCAAGCTGGTTGCAAACCTGATCACCACGGCGGGGGCTGACCGGGTGCTGGCAGTCGATCTCCACGCCGGGCAGATCCAGGGCTTCTTCGATATCCCGACCGACAACCTCTATGGCGCGCCGGTGATGGCCGCCGATATCCTGACCCGCTCGGGCGATCAGGACCTGATGGTTGTCTCGCCCGACGTCGGCGGGGTGGTCCGCGCCCGCGCGCTGGCCCGGCGGCTCAACAACGCCCCGCTGGCGATCGTCGACAAGCGCCGTGACAAGCCCGGTTCGTCCGAGGTGATGAACATCATCGGCGACGTCGCGGGCCAGCACTGCATCCTGATCGACGACATCATCGATTCGGGCGGCACCTTGGTCAACGCCGCCCAGGCGCTGATGGACGAGGGCGCGGCCAGCGTCACAGCCTACCTCACCCACGGTGTCCTTTCGGGCAGCGCGGTAGAACGCGTGACCAATTCGGCGCTCAAGGAACTGGTGATCACCGACACCATCCAGCCGACCGCCGCCGCCCTCGCCTCCCCCAAAATCCGCGTCCTCACCATCGCCCCGCTGATCGGCGAAGCGATCCACCGCATCGCCGAGGAAAGCTCGGTGTCGAGCTTGTTCGATTGATGGCGCTCGAAACCGAACTCGCTCTCGCCAATCGTCTTGCCGATGCGGCGCGGGCGGCGATTGTGCCCCTGTTCCGCACGGGGATCGGGAGCGAGCGCAAGGCGGATCGTTCTCCGGTGACCGAGGCTGACCGCGCCGCCGAGGAAGCGATGCGGCGGCTGATCAAGGCGGAGTTTCCGCGCGATGCGATCTTTGGCGAGGAGTTCGGGGCGGAGAACGGCGATTCGGGGCGGACCTGGGTGCTCGATCCGATCGACGGGACCACCGCCTTCATGGCCGGACGACCGATCTTCGGTATGCTGATCGCGCTGGTCCAGGAAGGCTTTCCGTTGCTTGGCGTGATCGACCAGCCGGTACTCAAGGAGCGCTGGATCGGTGCGACGGGGCAACCGACGACCTTCAACGGCAGCGTCGTCCGCACCCGCCTGTGCCCGAGCCTGGCCGAGGCGGCGATCGCGACCACCGGACCGCACTATTTCGACGATCACGACGGCGAGCACTTCATGAGCCTTGCTGCAAAAACCGATCACAAGCGGATGGTGATGGGCGGCGACTGCTACAACTATGCCATGCTGGCGATGGGCCAGATCGACATCGTGTGCGAGGCGAACCTCAAGCTGCACGATTTCGCCGCGCTGATCCCGGTGGTCGAAGGCGCGGGGGGCACGATGTGCGACTGGAACGGCGATCCGCTCCACGCCGGCAGCGACGGCCACGTCCTCGCGCTGGGTGATCCCGCGCGGCTCGATGACGTGATCGAGGCGCTGGCCTGCGCACACTGAGCGCGGTTGCAGGCGCGGCTCAGCCTGCCAGCGCGGCCTTGACGAAATCCGCAGCCCGCTCGCCGATCATGATCGAGGGGGCGTTGGTGTTGCCCGAGACGAGGCGCGGCATCACGCTGGCGTCGGCGACCCACAGCCCCCCGATTCCACGCGCCTTCAGGGTCGGGTCGACCACGCTGGCCGCATCCGAACCCATGCGGCAGGTGCCTACAGGGTGATAGATCGTGTCGGCGCTAGCACGGATCGCGGCGTCGAGCGCGGCATCATCGTCAATGTCGACCGGATTGCGCGTCCGCCCGCCATAGGCCTTGAGTGCCGGGGCTTCGCAGATCCGGTACATCAGCCGGGTGGCCTTGCGCAGCAGCGCGAGGTCGCGGTCGTCGGACAGGAAGTTGGGATTGATCGCCGGGGCGGCGAGCGGATTGGCGCTGTGCAGCTTCACCCAGCCTCGGCTTTCCGGGCGCAGCACGCAGGCGTGGACCGAAAAGCCGTGATTGCGCACTTTTTCGCGACCGTGATCCTGCACGATGCCGGGGATGAAGTGATACTGCACGTCGGGCGCAGGCGACGCGGGGTCAAGCGTCCAGAAGCCCCCGGATTCGGCAAAGGGCGTGGTCATGGTCCCCGTGCGGTGGCGGATGTATTCGATCAGCGCCTTGCCCATCTTCCAGGTGCCCGCCAGCGACGCGCCCATCAGGTCAAGTGAGTTGGCGTCATAGCCGAGGATGAAATCGCAGTGGTCCTGCAGGTCGGCGCCGACCGCCGGGCAATCGCGGACCACGGGGATCGAATGCTGGGCAAGATGATCGGCTGGTCCCACGCCCGACAGCATCAGGACCTGCGGGCTGCCAAAGGCTCCGGCGCTGAGCACCACCCCGGCACTTGCGCGCACCGTCTCGCGCTTGCGACCGCGGCGGATGGTGACGCCGGTGGCGCGGCCGTTTTCGATCTCGATCTTCTCGACCGTTACCCCGGTGCGCACCTCGAGATTGGGCCGACTGCGCACCGGTTCGACATAGGCGCGCGCCGCCGACCAACGCTCGCCGCCGCGCTGGGTGACCTGATAGAGACCGAAACCATCCTGCTTGGCGCCATTGAAATCGGTGTTGCGGGGCAGTTGGAGCTGGGCCGCCGCTTCGACAAAGGCGTGGCTGGCGGGGGAGGCCCAGTGCTGGTCGCTGACGGTCAGCGGGCCGCCTGCGCCGTGGAAGGCATCGGCCCCGCGCGCATTGTCCTCGCAGCGCCGGAAATATGGCAGCACATCGTCATAGGCCCAGCCTGTGCAGCCCAGCGCCGCCCACTGATCGTAGTCGAAGCGGTTGCCGCGCACATAGAGCATGGCGTTGATCGCGCTCGACCCGCCCAGGCCGCGCCCGCGCGGTTGGTAGCCCCGACGTCCATTCAGGCCGGGCATCGGCTCGGTCTCGAAGGCCCAGTTCGCCGCTGCGGGCAAGGCAACCATCATCCCCGGGGTCTTGATGCGGAAGTTGTCGTTGGTCCCGCCCGCTTCGAGCAGGCAAACCCGCAGGCGGGGATTCTCGCTCAGCCGCCCGGCCACCGCGCTGCCCGCGCTGCCGCCGCCGACGACCACGATGTCAAACTGATCCATGCACCACTCTCCCTTGGGGAGGGCGCTTAGGGGAATCGTTTTAGGGCAACAACCCTAATTCTCGGATCTGCAGTGTCCGGCGTCTTGCCCATGCTCTTGCATCGCCTGCCAGCGGGCGCGGATCGTGGCCGAAGTGTCACGGCTGCCGTCGTGAGTCCAGCCCGGCTCGCGCACCATGTAGCCCAGCTTCGCCCCCCACGGCGCGCGCCAGACATCCTTGGCGATACCGACCCATTCGTGGAACACCGACCACATCAGGTTGAAGCTGCCCAGTTGGCGGACGATTCCATAATGGATCCGCACATCGTCGCGCTCGGGCTCGAAGCTTGAGAACATCTTGTCCCAGACAATGAATACCCCGGCGTAGTTGCGGTCGAGATAGACCGGATTGATCGCGTGATGGACGCGGTGGTGCGAAGGGGTGTTCATCACCGCCTCGAACCAGCGCGGCATCCGCCTGATCGCTTCGGTATGGATCCAGAACTGATAGACAAGGTTGATCGCCCCGACCGTGGCGATCATCGCCGGGTGAAACCCGATCAGCGCGGGCCAGATGCGGAAGACGAAGGACAGCGCGGGAAACCCCGTCCAGGTCTGGCGCAGCGCGGTCGACAGGTTGTAGTGTTGGCTCGAATGGTGGTTGACATGGCTGGCCCAGAACCAGCGCACCCGGTGCCCGGTGCGGTGCGCCCAGTAATAGTTGAAATCGTCGAGCACGAAGCACAGCGGCCACGCCCACCAGGCCCAGCCGATTTCGAACAGGCGATAGTGATAGAGCGCCATGGCCATGACCGTGACCGCCCCGGCAAGCAGTGCCCCCGCCACGGTGCTGCCCAGACCCAGCGCCAGCGAGGTCAGCGTATCGCGCGGCTCATAGGAATCGGGCGCTCTGCGCCGCGCCCAGACCAGTTCGATCAGGATCAGCAGGATGAAGAAGGGGACTGCGTAGTCGACCGGGCTCAGGCTGTTCATGGTTCAGCGTTCCAACCGACGCAGGCTGCTCGCCCACAATTGCGCCTGATCGCCAAGGTCGAGCGTGACCGTGCCGAACTGCCGGTCGTCGGTGCCGACGGTCAGGAAAGTGCGGTCGAGCCGGGCAAAGGCATGGGTGTCAAGCAGTCGCGCGGCGAATTGCGCGCCGTGGCGGCGCAGCAGCAGCACCCGGCCCGAGGCATCGCGGAGCAGCGCACCGATCCCGGCGCGGTCAAGCACGATCTCGGTGGGTTCGAACCCGCACAGTGCGGTGCGGGCCAGCTCGCCCGCCTCGGCCTGGTCGCGCAGGCGCACATCGCTGCCCAGCCGCAGCCGCGCCACGATCCAGGTCACCGCGAGGATCGCGGCGAGCGAAACGCCCAGCTTGGCCAGCTCGAACAACACCTGCGAACTATTCGGCATTGGCCGACAGCATATCCATCAGGGCGCGCACCGGGGTGACGTCGTATCCGGCCTGGGCAGCGGCGGCGCTTAGCGCGTGGGGGCTCTTGCCCCGGCTCGCCTCTGCCAATGCCCACAACAGGGTCGAGCGGGTGCCCGAGCGGCAATAGGCCAGCACCGGCTTGTCGCTGGCGGCGAGCGCCGCAGCCATGGCCTTGACCTGGCCTTCGGAAAAACCGGCGTGGGTGACGGGGATGGCGACATAATCGATCCCGGCAGCGCGTGCCGCCGCCTCGATCTCGCCCCCCGGAGTCTGATCGTCGCTCTCGCCTTCGGGGCGGTTGTTGATGATCAGGCCGATGCCCTGCCTGGCGGCCTCGGCCACTTCGGCCAGGGTGATCTGCGGGCTGGCGAAAATGCGCTCGTTCAGGGCACGGAACATGGCGGCGGGGTAACTCCACAGGCGGGCGCCGGGGCGGAGTCGCCCCGGTTCGGCGCCCTCCTGCCAATTGCGCCACGCCGAGGCAAGCTGGGCGGCGCCATTCCCACGTTTTCTTGCAGAAATGTCACACCCTGCGTGCACAAGGGCGCACAGCTTGATTCGATTCGCCAATCATTGGTTTATCGGCTATCAGGCATCGTGCGGAGGAGAGGGCTTGAGGCCCAATTACTGCTTGCCCGGAACGATACGTCCGCGTTCCGGGATATGTTTCGTGGGGCGATGCGAAGGTTTATCCGGGTTTATGAGTTTTGATCGAGGACGTCGCGGCCGTGGTCGCGACAAGCGGGACGGTTTCGGCGAAGACAGCTTTGATCCGTTCGCTGGCGGTGGTGACCGCTTCGGCGGCGGCGACCGTTTTGGCGGTGACCGTGGCGGATTCGGCGGTAGTGACCGCGGCGGCTTCGGTGGCGGCGGCGGTGGTCGTGGCGGCTTCGGCGGCGGCGATCGCGGCGGCTTCGGTGGCCCACGCGGCGGCGGTGGTGGCGGCTTCGGCGGCCCGCGCGGCGGCGGTATGCCGGCCCAGGTCGTCGGCGAAGGCACGGGCACGGTCAAGTTCTTCAACGGCGGCAAGGGCTTCGGCTTCATCCAGCGCGATGAGGGCGGCGAAGATGTCTTCGTCCACATCAGCGCGGTCGAGCGCGCCGGGCTCGAAGGCCTGGCCGAGGGGCAGCAACTCAAGTTCACCCTGGTCGATCGTGGTGGCAAGGTTTCGGCCAGCGACCTCGAGGTTGTCGGCGACGTGATCCCGGTGGCCAAGCGCCCCGAAGCGCCGCAGCGCGAGCTGACCGGCGAACGGGCGACCGGCACGGTCAAGTTCTTCAACGCGATGAAGGGCTTCGGCTTCATCACCCGCGATGACGGTCAGGCCGACGCATTCGTCCACATCAGCGCGGTCGAGCGTTCGGGCATGCAGGGCCTCAACGAGGGCGACCGGCTCGAATTCGACATCGAAGTCGATCGACGAGGCAAGTACTCGGCGGTCAACCTGGCGCCGCGTCAGGATTGATCCCGATCGCAGTCGCCGTGGGGGTTGTCCCTGCGCCTGCCAAGTTCTAAACGCGTGCAAATGGCGGTCCTTCCGGGGCCGCCATTTGTCGTTTTCGATTTCCCGTGTTCTCCAGTGAAGCGAAGGAAGTGCCATGTCGATTACCCCGCTGATGCCAGTCTATCCCCGTTGCGGCTTCCGGCCGGTGCGTGGCGATCACTGCCACCTGATCGGGGAAGACGGGCGTCGTTATCTCGACTTCGCGGCGGGGATCGCCGTGAACTTGCTGGGCCATTCGCATCCCGGGCTGATTGGCGCGATCCAGAAGCAGGCCGAAACGCTGATGCACGTGTCGAACCTCTATGGCAGCCCGCAGGGTGAGCGTCTGGCGCAGCGTCTGGTCGACCTGAGCTTTGCCGATACGGTGTTCTTCACCAATTCGGGCGCCGAGGCGGTGGAATGCGCGATCAAGACGGTGCGGGCCTATCATCAGCACGCGGGCGACGATCACCGGTTCGAGATCATCACCTTCAAGAACGCCTTCCACGGACGGACCCTGGCGACGATCTCGGCCTCGAACCAGGAGAAGATGCACAAGGGCTTCATGCCCTTGCTCGCCGGGTTCAAGTACGTCGATTTCGACGATCTCGAGGGCGCCAAGGCTGCGATCGGGCCGAACACCGCAGGCTTCCTGGTCGAGCCGGTTCAGGGCGAGGGCGGGATCCGTCCCGCTTCGGACGAATTCATGAAGGGGCTGCGCGCGTTGGCCGACGAACACGGTCTGCTGCTCGCGCTGGACGAAGTGCAGTGCGGCGTCGCCCGCTCGGGGACGTTCTACGCCTATGAACAGTACGGGATCGAGCCCGACGTGCTGGCGACGGCCAAGGGGCTGGGCGGCGGCTTCCCGATCGGCGCCTGCCTTGCCACCGAACAGGCGGCGCGCGGCATGGTGATCGGCACCCACGGCTCGACCTATGGCGGCAACCCGCTGGCCATGGCTGCGGGCGAAGCGGTGCTTGATGCCGTCGCCAACGAGGAATTCCTCGCCGAAGTCCGCGCCAAGAGCGAGCGCCTGCGCAGCCGCCTTGAACAGTTCATCGGCAACTATCCCGACCTGTTCGAACTGGTGCGCGGCAAGGGGCTGATGCTCGGCGTCAAGATGAAGCAGGAGAGCCGCGGCTTCGTGGCGCACCTGCGCGACAACCACCAGTTGCTGACCGTGGCGGCGGGCGACAACACGTTGCGGCTGGTCCCGCCGCTGGTGATCGACGACAGCCACATCGACGAATTCTTCGAGAAGCTGTCTGCCGGTGCGGCGAGCTATCCAACGGAGCCTGCGGACAAATGACCCGGCATTTCCTCGATCTGTCCGACGCGGGGGGCAATGCGCTCGCCGCGATGCTGAACGACGCGCAGGATCGCAAGGCGGCGCGTATCGGCTGGGCCAAGGGGCGTGCCGACGCCGATGCACCGCTGGCCGGGCGCGTGCTGGCGATGATCTTCGAGAAGAACTCGACCCGCACGCGCGTTTCGTTCGACATGGCGATGCGCCAGCTTGGCGGCTCGTCGATCATCCTCGAAGCGGGATCGACCCAGTTGGGGCGCGGCGAAACCATCGCCGATACCGCCCGCGTGCTCAGCCGCATGGTCGATGCGATCATGCTGCGCACTGATGATCACGCCAAGATCGAGGAACTGGCCGCCCATGCCTCGGTGCCGGTGATCAACGGACTGACCGATGCTTCGCATCCGTGCCAGATCGTTGCCGACCTGCTCACCGTGGTCGAACACGGCAAGGCCTTGCCCGGACTCGAAGTGGCCTGGCTGGGCGATGGCAACAACGTACTCAGCTCGATCGTCGAAGCGGCGGGGCTGCTGGGCTTCAACGTTCGCATCGGGGTGCCGGAAGGCTACGATGCCGACCCTGCCTATGTCGAAGTGGCGCGTTCGCGCGGCGCGACGATCACCGTCCACCGCGATCCCCGCGAGGCGGTTGCCGGGGCGGACGTCGTCGTCACCGACACCTGGGTCTCGATGGGGCAGAGCGGGGCGGAGGCGCGCATCGCGGCGATGATGCCATACCAGGTCAACGTCGCGCTGATGGCTGCGGCAAAGCGTGATGCCCTGTTCCTCCACTGCCTCCCCGCGCATCGCGGCGAGGAAGCGACCGACGATGTGATCGACGGTCCGCAGTCAGTCGTCTGGGACGAGGCGGAGAACCGCATCCACGCTCAGAAATCCGTGCTGCGCTGGGCCTTCGGTCAGTTGTGAGCGCGCCCGAACACATCGAAGCGGGCGAAACCGGCTATGACCGGGTGCTTGGTTTCACCATCCCGGAGCGCAATGGGCGCGGTCGAGTGGTGCGGCTGGGGCCGGTGCTCGAGACGATCCTTTCGGCTCACGCCTATCCCCCGCCGATCAAGCACGTTCTGGCCGAAGCCCTGGTGGTGACGGCCCTGATCGGGTCGCTGCTCAAGGACGATGAAGGGCAGCTCACCATGCAGGCGCAGACCGAAAGCGGGATCGTCGACCTGTTGGTCTGCGACTATCGCGGCGGTGAATTGCGCGGCTATGTTCGCTTCGATGAAGACCGGCTGGGCCAGATCGGCCCCAATCCGTCGCTCTATGCGCTGTTTGGTCAGGGCTATCTGGCGATCACCTTTGACATGGCGACCAGCGGCCAGCGCTATCAGGGCATCGTCCCGCTCGAGGGTAATACGCTTGCCGAAGCCTGCCAGAACTATTTCGCGCAGAGCGAGCAAGTGCCGACGCTGATCCGCGTAGGGGTGCGCTCGGATGGGCAGGGCTGCGTTGCCGGGGGGTTGCTGATTCAGCACCTTGCCGAGGGTGAGGAAGGGCGCGAGCGGCTGCACGTGCGGCTCGATCACCCCGAATGGGAGCACCTCGCCGCGCTCGCCGGGAGCATCCGCCACGACGAGCTTACCGATCAGGATCTTTCGCTTGAAGCGCTGGTTTGGCGGTTGTTCCACGACGAGAAGGAAGTGCGGGTCGAAGCCGGACGACCGCTTACCCGCGGTTGTCGCTGTTCGATCACGCACTATGAATCGGTCATCGCCAAGTTCCCCGAAGCCGACCGTGTCGATATGCGCAACGACGCCGGGACTATCGTGATCGACTGCGCGTTTTGCTCGCGATTGTTCGAGATCGAAGCCTGATCGCTCCATTCATCGATAAAAAAACACACTTGGTCGCCGTTCGTCGCCATGTTACAAGGGCAGGCAGGCATCTACGTGCACAGGCGCGTGGAGATTCGTGCTCATTGGGAATGATGAAGGTGGGGAAGATCCTGTTCCGTACCGGGGCCGCGGTGGCCGTCGCGTTCCTCATTGGCCTCACCCCGGCCAATGGCGGCGGGCCGAATCTAGCCATGCTCGACACGATCGATTCGGGGGCATGGGAGTTGCGCGTGCGCGAGCCGGGCGGCGCTCCGCAGCGAATGTGCATCGATAACGGCCGCAAGTTCATCCAGTTGCGTCATCAGACCGATTACTGCGATCGCTTCGTCGTCGAGGACAGCGCCAGCGATGTTACCGTGCAGTACACCTGCCGCGGGCGCGGCTATGGCCGCACTCACATCCGCCGTGAAACCAATCGGCTGCTGCAGATCGACAGCCAAGGCATCGCCCGGGGCCTGCCCTTCGAGTTCACGGCCGAGGCGCGCCGCGTGGGCGACTGCGGCAGTTGACCTGGTTGCCTTGGCCGCGGGCAGCGGCTAGCCGCTCGGCATGATTGAAACTGACACCGGCAAGGGAAAGCGCGCGGTCGTCCTGCTCTCCGGCGGGCTCGATTCGATGGTCGCCGCGGCGCTCGCGCGTGAAGCGGGTTATGCCGTCAATGCCCTGACCATCGACTACAACCAGCGTCACCGGGTGGAGCTTGGCGCCGCGAAGGCCATCGCGGCGCGGCTGGGGGCGGAGCGACACGTCATTTTGCCGCTCGACCTGCGCCAGTACGGCGGTTCGGCGCTTACTGCCGACATCGCGGTGCCCAAGGTGGGGGTGCGTGATGATATTCCGGTTACCTACGTACCCGCGCGCAACCTCGTGTTCCTCTCGCTCACGCTCGCCTGGGCCGAGGCGCTGGGTGCCCGCGACGTGTTCATCGGCGTGAATGCGCTCGATTACTCGGGCTATCCGGATTGCCGACCCGAGTTCATTGCCGGTTTTCAGGACCTGGCGCGGCTGGCGACCAAGGCTGGCGCCGAGGGCGGCGAGTTCACCATTCACGCTCCCCTGCAATTCCTCGGCAAGGCCGAGATCGCCCGCGAGTGCGCGCGGCTTGGGCTCGATCCGGCACTGAGCTGGTCGTGCTACGACCCGCAGCCCGACGGGCGCGCCTGCGGACTGTGCGACAGTTGCCGCTTGCGGCGCGAGGGGTTTGAAAAAGCTGGGATTGCCGACGCGACTCGCTACGCTGCCCATTGAAACAACGGGAGAAGCGCCAGGTGTCGGAGCAAACGGATCAATCGCCACACGGCGTCAAGGCAACCGGCTATGCCTGGTACGTGCTTGGCGTGTTGGTGCTGGTCTATATCCTCAACTTCATCGATCGGCAGATCCTCAGCATCCTCGCGGTCGACATCAAGAAGGACCTTGACCTCACCGACGGCGATATCGGATTTCTGGGCGGTGCCGCCTTTGCGGTGTTCTATGCCTTGTTCGGTATCCCGCTTGGCAGGCTGGCCGACAACTGGAAGCGGGTGCGACTGCTCAGCATTGGCCTGGCGCTGTGGTCGACGATGACCGCGCTGTCGGGGCTTGCACGCAATGCGACGACGCTGACCCTGGCACGGATGGGTGTCGGCGTGGGCGAGGCCACCGCCAGCCCGACCGCCTATTCGCTGATCTCGGACTATTTCCCGCGGCGGCAGCGTGCGACCGCGCTGGCGATCTATTCCTCGGGGCTGTACCTCGGCGGCGGTGTCTCGTTGCTGATCGGCGCGCGCATCGGCCAGGTATGGAACGCGAGCTATCCCGGCGGCGGGCCACTCGGACTGGTCGGATGGCAGGCGGCCTTC
>JAFEEP010000344.1 GCA_018241045.1 Pseudomonadota bacterium
AGCGCGGTGCGGGTCGCGCTCACCGCCGACAAGGTTCGTCGCCGGATCATCGCGGTCGGATCAGGCAAGGGCGGCGTCGGCAAGTCGACCGTATCGGCCAATCTTGCCGTGGCGCTCGCGCGGATGGGGCGCAAGGTCGGGCTGGTTGATGCCGATATCTATGGCCCCTCGCAGCCGCGGCTGATGGGGTCCGAGGGGGTCAAGCCCAAGGCACGCAACGACAAACTGGTGCCGGTGCCCAACCAGTGGGGGGTGCCGGTGCTGTCGATGGGCCAGCTGATCGAGCCCGACAAGGCGATCGCCTGGCGCGGACCGATGGTGTCCAGCGCGTTGGGCCAGCTTGTCGACGCCGACTGGGGCGCGATCGACACGCTGATCGTCGACCTGCCCCCCGGTACCGGCGATGTGCAACTGACCATGCTGCAGCGCCACAAGCCCGATGGCGCGGTGATCGTCTCGACCCCGCAGGACCTGGCGCTGATCGACGCGCGCCGGGCGATCCAGTTGTTCGAGGTCGGCCACGTTCCGGTGATCGGCCTGATCGAGAACATGGCCGGTTATATGTGCCCGCATTGCGGCGAGGTCAGCGATCCGTTCGGCGCAGGCGGGGCCGAGGCTGCAGCGGGCGAACTGGGCCATGCCTTCCTCGGGCGGCTCCCGCTCGACCTGGCGATCCGCCAGGCGAGCGACGCCGGAACGCCGCCTGCCGCGGGCGATGGCCCGCAGGCCGAAGCCTTTGCCGCATTGGCCCGCCGCATCGCCACCTGGCTCGACAACCGGCAGGAACGCTGAGCCGATGGCGATCTCGCGGCGCGGCGTGTTCCTGGGGATCGGCGCGGCCGGCGGCCTGCTGCTGCTCTGGACGCTGACCCCGCGCCGCTTCGACGCGCCACTTCCCGCGGGGGAGGGCGAGGTCGCCTTCGATTCCTGGCTCAAGATCGGCAAGGACGGGGTGGTCACCGTCGCCGTCCCCGAGGCCGAGATGGGCCACGGCATCACCACCCTGATCCCGCAGATCGTCGCGATGGAACTGGGTGCGGACTGGCGCCAGGTCGCGGTCGAACCGGCCCCGGTCAGCGGCGCCTATGGCAATGCCGTGCTGGCCGCGCACTGGGCGCCGCTGTGGATGCCCTTGCTGCCGGGCCTGGCGGAAGCGCCCGACGCCTTCCTCGCCCGCCGCTTTGCCGAAAGCGAGGCCTTCGACGTGATGGCCGATGGCACCTCGCTTGCCGCCTTTGAAGGACCCGCCCGCGCCGCCGCCGCCTCCGCCCGGGCGATGTTGTGCAAGGCCGCGGCGGATCGCTGGGGCGTCGCCTGGGAGGAATGCGAAGCGACTGGCGGCTTCGTGGTTCATGACAAGCGTCGCCTGTCCTTCGCCCAACTGGCCGAGGAGGCCGCGGGCTATTCCCCGCCCAGTCCGCCGGTGCTGCGCGCCCAGCCGCCCGCCGAGCACGCGGGTGAGTTTCCCCCCGGTGCGCCGCTGCGCTTTCCCCGGCTCGACCTACCGGCCAAAGTCGACGGCAGCGCGACCTTTGCGGGTGACGTTCGCTTGCCCGATATGCTGTTTGCCGCGATCCGCCATGCCCCGATCGGCGACGCCCGGCTGGGCAGATATGACGCGAGCCGCGCCCGCGGTGTCAAGGGGCTGGTCAAGCTGGTCGAGGGGCCGGATTGGCTCGCCGCAGTGGCGACGACATGGTGGGCGGCCGAGCGCGCCTTGGGGCTGATCGCGCCGCATTTCTCGGTTGGTGACCGGGCCGATAGCGCGCGGATCGGCAAGGTGCTCGACCATGCGCTGCGTTATAGCGACGCCACCCGCATCGCCAGCGCGGGCGATCCCGACACCTGGCTGGCCGACAAGTTCGAACACGTCGCAGGCTATTCGATCGCCCCCGCGCTGCACGCCACGCTCGAAACGGCCAGCGTCACCGCGCGGCTGACCAATGACAAGCTTGAGCTGTGGCTGGCGAGCCAGGCACCGCAGGCTGCCCGCCGCGCCGCCGCGAAAGCGGCGGGAATCTCGCTCGACAAGGTCGTGCTCTATCCCATGCCCGGCGGAGGCAGCTTTGACCGGCGGCTGGAGAGCGATCACGCTGCCGAGGTTGCGTTGATCGCCCGGCAGGTGGGCAAGCCGGTGCAATTGACCTGGTCGCGCTGGCAGGAACAACTCGCCGCGCCGCCGCGCAGCCCGGCGCGGGCGATCCTTGGCGCGCGGACTGCGCCCGATGGCTCGCTCACCGCGCTCAAGGTGCGGGTGGCGATGCCCGCGACCACGTTCGAGTTCGGCAAGCGTCTGTTCGACCGCAAGGACAAGCAGCAAGCCCTGTCGGCGCAGGACCACGCCGATCCGCTGTTCCTGGAAGGGGCGGTGCCGCCCTACGGGATCGAGCATCTGCTGGTCGAGCATTGCCCGGCGCGGATCACGCTGCCCACCGGGCGGCAGCGCGGCAACGGCGCGGCGCTGGGCTGCTTCCTGATTGAAACCTTCATCGATGAACTGGCGGCGCGCGGCGGGCGCGAGCCACTGTCTTATCGCATCGCCATGTTGGGGCAGGACGTGAAGCTGGCCAACGTGCTGCAACGCGCGGCGACGCTGGCCGAATGGAATGGCGGTGCGGTGGGCAGCGGGCAGGGGTTGGCCTGTTGCCGCATGGTCACGGCCGGGCGCGAGGGGCGGATCGCGGTGATCGCCAGCGCGCGCCGGGACGAGCGCGGCATCCGGGTCGACAAGCTGGCGGCGGCGGTCGATCTGGGGCGGATCGTCAATGCCGACATTGCCCGCCAGCAGATCGAGGGCGGGCTGCTCTTCGGCATGGGCCTCGCCAATGGCTCGACCACTGCCTACGCTGATGGCCTGCCGCTGACCGGGCGGCTTGGCCTGCTCGGCCTGCCGTTGCTTGGCGATTGCCCGGAGATCGAGGTGGAGTTCATCGACGGCGAAGCGGAGCCGTTCGATCCGGGCGAACTGGGCGTCGCAGCAGTGGTCCCGGCGATCGCCAATGCGCTCTATTCCGCCGGAGGCGCCCGGGTGCGCAACCTGCCGCTGATGGCGGAGGCAGGGTGATGGCGCGGCCCGCCGATCATCCCGCGATCCCCGCGCCAAGTGTCGGCGTACTGCTGGTCAACCTCGGCACGCCCGACGCGCCCGATGCTGCCTCGGTGCGGCACTATCTCAAGGAATTCCTCTCCGATCGCCGCGTGGTGGAAGTGCCGCGGCTGGTGTGGTGGCCGATCCTAAACGGGATCATTCTCAACACCCGGCCGAAGAAATCAGCCCACGCCTATGCCCAGATCTGGGGGCGGGATGGCTCACCGCTCGCCGCGATCACCCGCGCCCAGGCAGAAGCGCTGCAGGTGCGGCTGGGTGAAGGGGTCAAGGTCGATTGGGCGATGCGTTACGGCCAGCCTGCGTTGGGCGCGCGGGTTCAGGCGATGAAGGATGCGGGAGTTGAGCGCATATTGATCGCGCCGCTCTATCCGCAGTATTCCGGTGCAACTACTGCAACGGTGGTCGACGCGCTGGGCGCACAATTGGCGGCGATGCGCTGGCAACCCGCTTTGCGCACAATGCCGCCCTATTACGACGATCCGGCGCATATCGAAGCGCTGCGCGCGGACACCGCGCGGCAACTCGATGCGCTCGATTTCGTGCCCGAGGCGTTGCTGCTCTCGTTCCACGGAATGCCCGAGCGCACGCTGCACCTGGGCGATCCCTACCATTGCCAATGTCGAAAGACCGCGCGGCTGCTGGCCGAGGCGCTGGCACCGCAATTTCCGGCCTTGCGGATCGAGGTTACCTTCCAGTCGCGATTTGGTCGGGCCAAGTGGCTAGAGCCCGCGACCGATGCGGTGATCGCCGCCGAGGCCGCGCGCGGCACCAGGCGCTTGGCGATCACGGCGCCGGGCTTTGCCGCGGATTGCCTCGAAACCCGTGAGGAACTGGCGATCCGCGGGCATGACCAGTTCCTCGCCGCGGGCGGCACTCATTTCGCCACGCTCGATTGCCTCAACGCGGGCGATGCCGGGATGGCGATGCTCGAAACGCTGGTGCGCCGCGAACTTGCGGGGTGGGTCTAGAAATCCACCGCGATCCCGTCCTTGACCCAATCGCCAAAACGCGTGGGGGAAAGACCAAGCGGATCAGGTTCGGGCTTGGCCGGTGCAGGCTTGGGCGCCGGAGCGTCGGTCCAATAGCTGGGCTTGACGAAGGTTTCGGGCCGCTTGGTTGCGCGCTGGGTCATGAGCCCTTCTTGCGCGCGCTGGCTCTTGATTGCAATCGCGGCTAGGGCGCGGCGATGGACATTCCCGGCCTTCCCGCGCGCAAGGCGGCGCTGCGCTTGCTTGATGCGGTGCAGCGGCGTGGCGAAACGCTTGATCAGGCGGCGCACGGCGCCTTGCAAGGATTGCGCAGCGCGCCCGACAAGGCGCTGGCCCGCGCGCTGGCGGGCGAGGTGCTGCGCTGGCTGACCGACCTCGACGCCCTGATCGACGGCGCGACGCGGCAGGTTTTGCCCGACGACGCCAAGCCGCGCGTGGTGCTGCGCCTCATGCTGGCCGGTTGGCTGCGGCTCGATACCCCGCCCCATGCGGTGATCGCGACCGGTTTGCCGCTGCTCTCGGGCGGGCCGCGACGGCTGGCGCATGGGGTGTTCTCGACGCTGGTCAAGCGCGGTGCGAAATTGCCCGACCACCCGACGCTGCCTTCCGCCGTCGCGGAACGGTGGGGCGACCGCGCGGCGGGAATCGCGCAGGGACTGGCAGAACCGCCGCCCCTCGACCTGACCTTGCGCGATCCAGCCACGACCGCCGAATGGGCGCAGCGCCTTGGCGGGCAATCGCTGATGCCGGGCCATCTGCGCCTGCCGCGCGGCACTGCGGTCGAAAACCTCGACGGTTTTGCCGAGGGCGCGTGGTGGGTTCAGGATCTTGCCGCCAGTCTGCCCGCGCGGCTGCTTGGCGCGGGGGAGGGGCGAACCGTGCTCGATCTTTGCGCCGCGCCGGGAGGCAAGACGCTGCAACTGGCGGCGGCGGGCTGGCGGGTGACCGCGCTCGACGCCAGCGCCAAACGGCTTGAGCGGATGAAGGCGAACCTAAAGCGAACCGGCCTGTCCGCCGAAGTGGTCTGCGCCGATGCGCTGACGTGGGAGCCGAGCGAGCGATTCGATGCCGTCCTGCTCGACGCGCCATGTACCGCGACCGGCACCTGCCGTCGCCACCCCGACGTGCTGCACCGCATCGGCCCACGCCAGATCGCCGAGATGGCGGCACTGCAAGCGTCCTTGCTGGCCCGCGCTGCCGGCTGGCTGAGGCCCGGCGGCAGGTTGGTCTATGCGACCTGCTCACTTGAGCCGGAGGAGGGTGAAGCCCAGGCTCGCGTCATGGCATTGCCCGTCGATCCGATCCGAGTGGAGGATTTGCCCGCAGGCGTTTTGCCTTCAGCCGAAGGCTGGCTCCGCACCGATCCGGGGATGCTGCGCGATGCGGGCGGGCTTGACGGGTTTTTCATCGCCCGCTGGCACTTGCTCTCCTGATGCAGGCTGGCACTATCCCTCCATAGCCATCGGGGGGAAATCCATGCGCCGTGCCGTCCTCATCGCCCTTTCGCTCGGCCTTGCCGCGCCCGCGCTCGCCGCGCCCTATCGCGCCGAGATCAAGCGTGATGACTGGGGCATCGCTCACGTCCACGGCAAGAGCGACGCCGACGCGGTGTTCGGAATGATCTATGCCCAGGCCGAGGACGACTTCAACCGGATCGAGATGAATTACCTCACCAGCCTTGGTCGCCGCGCCGAGGCTGAGGGCGAGGGGCAGATCTGGCAGGATCTGCGCCAGCGGCTGTGGGTCGATCCTGTCGAATTGAAGGCGCAATACGCTAAAAGCCCGCCGTGGCTGAAGGCGCTGATGCAGGGCTGGGCGGCGGGCCTGAACCAGTATCTTGCCGACCATCCGCAGGTGAAGCCCAAGGTCATCACCCGGTTCGAACCCTGGATGGCGCTGTCCTTTTCCGAAGGCAGCATAGGCGGCGATATAGAGAATGTCTCGCTCAGCCAGCTTCAGGCGTTCTACGAAAGGCGCGCGATCGCGTGGACCGATGACGAGCGCGGGCTGATCCAGCGCGAACCGACCGGCTCCAACGGCTTCGTCATCGCCCCTTCGCACAGCGCCAGTGGTCATGCCCTGTTGCTGATCAACCCGCACACCAGCTTCTTCTTCCGCTCCGAACAGCAGGTCAGCAGCGACCAGGGCCTCAACGTCTATGGCGCGGCGACCTGGGGGCAGTTCTTCATCTACCAGGGGTTCAATGCGAAGGCCGGGTGGATGCACACCTCGAGCGGGGTCGACAACGTCGACGAATTTGCCGAGGCGGTGACACCCGCCGGCAAGCGCTTTGCCTATCGCTATGGCGCGCAGGACCGTGCGGTTACGGTCAAGCCGATCACCCTGCGCTATCGCCTGCCCGATGGCTCCCTGGCCAGCCGCACTTTCACCACTTACGCCACCCACCACGGCCCGGTGGTCCGCGCCGAGGGTGACAAGTGGATCGCCACTGCGCTGATGAACCGCCCGGTCGCCGCGCTCGAGCAAAGCTTCCTGCGCACCAAGGTCAGCGACATCGCCGGGTTCCGCCGCGTCGCCGCACTCCAGGCCAATTCCTCGAACAACACCCTGTTCGCCGACAGCAAGGGCGAGGTGGCATTTTTCATGCCGCAGTTCATGCCGCTGCGCGACCAGCGGTTTGACTATACCCGCCCGGTCGATGGCAGCGATCCGGCGACCGACTGGCAAGGGCTGCACGCGCTCGATACCTTGCCCGAAGTGGTCGATCCGAAGAACGGCTGGGCCTTTAACGTCAACGACGGGCCGTGGTGGGGCGCGGGCAAGGACAGCCCCAAACAGGGCGCCTATCCGCGTTATCTCGATCAGGTGGGCAAGCAGCCGCGCACCCCGCACGCCATCGCGGTGCTTTCGGCCCGGCCCAGCTTCACGCTCGATCAGATGGTTGGTGCCGCCTATGATCCGTGGCTGCCCAGCTTCGCGCAACTGATCCCGACACTGGTCGCCGCGCAAGCGGCCGCACCCGATCCGGCGCGGGCCGAAGCAGTCAACCTTTTGGGCAAGTGGGATTGCAAGTGGAGCCTTGCCTCGACCGAAACCAGCCTCGCGGTGTTCTGGGGCGATGCCTTGTGGGCGATGGGCGCGGCGGATGCGGCGGAGCAGCGCATATCGGTGCCCAACTGGATCGCGAGCAAGGCAACGCCCGCGCAAAAGCTCGCTGCGCTCGATCAGGCCATGGCCCGGCTCACGGCCGATTTCGGATCGTGGAAGGTGCCGTGGGGCGAAATCAACCGCTTCCAGCGCAACGATGGCGCCATCCGCCAGACGTATGACGATGCCAAACCCAGCACGCCGGTGCCTTTTACTTCGGCCTACTGGGGCTCGCTCGCTTCGTTCCGGGGCGGGCGCGGCGCCGGGACCAGGCGCTACTACGGCGAACACGGCAACAGCTTCGTCGCCGCAGTCGAGTTCGGCCCAAGGGTCAAAGCGCGCGCCGTGACGATCGGCGGCGAAAGCGGCGACCCCGCATCACCCCACTTCAAGGACCAGGCCCAGCGCTACGCCGATGGCGATCTGCGCCCGGTCTATTTTTATCCGGACGAGCTGGCCGGGCACGTCAAGGAAACGAAGGTGGTGAAGGCGAACTAGGTTTGCCGCGCAGCGCCAAGTCCGATGATGAAATCGCGGATTGCCTGGCGCTCAATCTTGACCTTGAGGAGTGCCTTGAACGCGGCCTCTCCGGCGATGAGTTGATCGGCCAGTTCCCATAATTGCTTGTGGCGTTCCGGCGTGAGCGGCGGATCGGATGGATCCATGTTCGTCACGACTTCACCCTTTCCGCAAAGCCCTTCTGCAACTTCGCCAGCTTGGGCGGGATTACCGCGAGGCAGTAGGGATTGCGCTGGCCTTCGCCTTCCCAGTATTCCTGGTGATAATCCTCGGCCGGATACCACGCGGCCGGACCCTCGATCGTGGTGACCGCGTTCTGGCCGGGGTGCTCGGCGTTCCAACGGGCGATTCCGGCCTCGGCCTCGGTGCGCTGTTCATCGCCCAGCGGGAAGATCGCCGAGCGGTATTGCGTGCCCACGTCATTGCCCTGGCGGTTGAGCGTGGTCGGATCATGCGTGCCCATGAACACGTCGACCACGTCGGAATAGTCGATCACCGCCGGATCGTAAGTCACCCGGATCGCTTCGGCATGGCCCGTCGTGCCGCTGCACACCTGCTTGTAAGTGGGATCGGCCACGGTCCCGCCGATATAGCCGCTCTCGACTTCGCTCACCCCGTCGACTTGGCGAAACACCGCCTCGGTGCACCAGAAGCAGCCGCCTGCCAGAATTGCCTGTGTCATCGCTTGCCCGTCTCCTTGCCTGTCTGCGCCCCATGTGGGGTGCCACGCCGCGCTCGGCAATATGGACTTCGCGCGGCTTAGCCCATAATCGGTGAGGCCATGACCCGCACCCTTTCCGTCGCCGCGCTGCAATTGCCCCTCGGTTCGCCTGACGAGGTCGAGAACATCGTCGCCGTATCGATGCTGGTCGAGGAGGCTGCCAGGCAGGGCGCGCAACTGATACTGCCGCCCGAGCTGTTTTCCGGCCCCTATTTCTGCAAGGCTGAGGACGAGGCGCTGTTCGCGCTCGCCCGCCCCACAGCTGACCACCCCTCGGTCAAGGCGATGCAGGCGCTCGCCCGCCAGCACAAGGTGGCGATCCCGACCAGCTTCTTCGAGCGTGACGGGCACCACTATTACAACACCCTGGCGATGATCGGCCCCGATGGCGCAATCATGGGCACCTATCGCAAGAGCCACATTCCCGATGGTCCGGGCTATGAGGAAAAGTACTATTTCCGCCCCGGCAACGACGGGTTCAAGGTGTGGGACGTGTTCGGAACGCGGATCGGCGTGGGGATCTGCTGGGACCAGTGGTATCCCGAAGCGGCGCGGGTCATGGCGCTGATGGGCGCCGAGGTGCTGCTCTACCCCACCGCGATCGGCACCGAGCCTTACGATGCCGATCTCGACACCAGCCGGATGTGGCGCCGGGCGATGCTGGGCCATGCGGTGTCGAACTGTATGCCGGTGATCGCCGCCAACCGCATCGGCGAGGAGGAGGGCCAGCGCTTTTATGGCCACAGTTTCATCACCGACGAATGGGGCGATTACCTCGCCGAATATGGCGCGAGCGAAAACGGGGTTTTGCACGCAACGCTCGACCTGACCCGCGCCGCCCGCCACCGCGCGGGGATGGGCTTCTTCCGCGATCGCCGCCCGCAGCTCTATGGCCGGATTGCCCAGGACGTCTGAAGTTGAGTCAGCGCTATCTGATCGCGCTGGGTTCCAACGTGCGCCATCATCGCCACGGCCCGCCCGAGCGCGTTTTGGCGGCTGCGCTCGACGCGCTGCGCGATGCCGGGGTGACGGTTGGCG
>JAFEEP010000345.1 GCA_018241045.1 Pseudomonadota bacterium
CAGTCGCGCAGACGCTGACCCGAAGCGTCATTCCACGGGATGCCCGTCTCATGAACCTTGCGTCCCGGAGCCTGGCCAATGATGCACAGCCGCGCCGATCGCGCTGCCTGGACAACCGGACGCGGTCCGCATGGCAGGTCGCTGGCGCACAACCGACAGGCGCGGATATCGGCAAGCAGGCGGGTCAGCGTGTCGGCCATGGTTGGCCGCCTATCAAGCATGGCCGCACGCGCTGGTCGAGAGGTGATGAGGCCGTGGACGCGCCGGACAGAAGCTGCCCGCCCGCGAGGCTCGGTCAGTCTCGGCGCGGGCGCGACAAAGTCTTACACTTTGCGAAGTGACACCGTCGCCATCGCCATGCACCTTCGCGGCGTGACATGATGGTGCGGAGGCATTGATGCAGCTTGGCGCGGTCGCTCTCAATCGCTTCGGACTGGGTGGCAAGGGCGGCCAGGACGCCCCGGCTGATCCCCATGCCTGGCTGCTCGCCCAGTTCGACCGTTTTGACCCGCACCCCTCCGCAATCTCCGCCCTGCCCGCATCCGACCGATTGATCGTCATGCTGCGCGAGGCACGCGACGATCAGAAGGAGCGCAAGGCCGATGCGCGAACGCAAGGCGGCGATCTCAAGGCCAAGGCGGCGGGAATGGGCGGCCCCTATCGGGAACTACGCGACGCCTATGTCGCGGCGGTGGGCGCGCGGACCGCAATCGCGCTGGGCAGCGACACGCCCTTCATCGAGCGGCTGGTCCATTTCTGGGCGAACCATTTCGCGGTGTCGGTCGACAAGGTGGCCACCGTCGGACTTGCCGGGGCCTTCGAGTTCGAAGCGATCCGGCCGCACGTTCTTGGCCATTTCCGCGATATGCTGTCCGCGGTCGAGCGCCATCCGGCGATGCTGCTCTATCTTGATCAGGCCGAATCGGTCGGGCCTGACAGCCCGCTGGGCACCCGCGCCGCGCGGCGCGGACGGCAGCGCGGGCTCAACGAAAACCTCGCGCGCGAGATCATGGAGTTGCACACGCTGGGCGTGCGCAGCGGCTATTCGCAGGCCGACGTTACCGAATTTGCCCGCGCCCTGACAGGGTGGACCGTGGGCGGCCTGGCCAAGCAGCCGCTGCTCCAAGGGCCGGGGCCCAGGTTCTGGTTCGCCGCCCCGATCCATGAGCCGGGCAGCAGGACGATCATCGGCATGCGCTACGGCCAGAGCGGCGAAGGCCAGGCCCAGGCGGTACTCGATGACCTGGCGGTCCATCCCGCCACCGCGCGGCACGTGGCAACCAAGCTTGCCCGGCATTTCGCTGCCGACGATCCACCACCCGCGCTGATCGCCAAACTGGAGCATGAGTTCCTGCGCACCGGCGGCGACCTGCCCGCGCTCTACCGCGTGCTGATCGAAGCCCCGGAAACATGGCACGGCGCACCCAAGTTCCGCACCCCGTGGGAATGGTCGCTCGCCGCATTGCGGGCCACTGGCGTGGCCGTCCTGCCCGGCGCGACAGCGGCCGGAGCCTTCACCCAATTGGGTCAAGCGGTGTGGAAGCCGGGTTCCCCCGCCGGTTACGACGACATCGCGGCAAGCTGGGCCGGGCCCGACGCGCTCTATCGCCGGGTCGAAGTGGCGCAGCGCATCGCCCAGCGGGCAGGCCCCGCGATCGACGCGCGGCATCTGGCAGGCGAGCTGTTTCCCGGCAGCCTGTCCGAGACCACGACGAGCGCGATTGCCCGCGCCGAAAGCGGCACGCAGGCACTCGCCCTGTTGCTCGCCTCGCCCGAAATGATGCGGAGGTAATGCCGATGCTGCTCGATCGTCGTCAGTTGATTGCCGCCGGGGCCGCCGCGCTGTTCGCCCCGCGCATCGCCTTCGCCCGCGCCGCAACCGAGCGTCGCATGGTTTTCATCATTCAGCGCGGCGCCGCCGATGGCCTCGCCACCCTCGCGCCAACCGGCGATCCCGGCTACGCCGCGCTGCGCGGCGACCTGATCCCCGAACTGGCCGACCAACCGAAACTGTCGGGTCTGTTCGCGCTTCACCCTGCCATGACGCAGGTTGGCGCGATGTTTGCAGCCAGGGAGGCGCTATTCGTCCAGGCCGTCGCCTCTCCCTATCGCGACCGCTCGCACTTTGATGGACAGAACGTGCTCGAGACCGGGGGCGCCCTGCCCTATGACCGCAAGGACGGCTGGATGAACCGCCTGCTCGCGCTGCTCCCGGCCGGTAACGCGCGTGGCTTGGCGATCAGCGCGACGGTGCCCACTGCCCTGCGCGGCGCGATCGAGGTGGCGAGCTATGCGCCCTCCGCCCTGCCCGCCGCGCCCGAAGACCTGCAACAGCGCATCTCGCAGCTCTATGCCGCCGATCCGCAGCTACACGGATTGTGGGAGGAGGCGCTGCAGACCCGGGCGATGGCGGGCGGCCTGGCCAAGGGCGATGCCAAGGGCGCTGCTGCGGTCGGCCAACTGGCCGCGCAATTGATGAGCGGCGCGACCGGCGCGCGGGTCGTCATGGTCGAGACGAACGGCTGGGATACCCACGCCGGGCAGAAGGGGCGGCTGGGCGCCCAGCTTACCGCTCTCGACGCCGTGCTCGGCGCGCTCAAAACGGGGCTTGGCGCGGCCTGGGCTGATACGCTGGTGGTCGTGGCGACCGAATTCGGTCGCACCGCCCGGGCCAACGGCACTGGCGGCACCGATCACGGCACCGGCTCGCTCGCCATGCTGATGGGCGGCACGGTTGCGGGCGGTCGGATCCTGTCCGACTGGCCGGGTCTGGGCGAGGCGGCGCTTTATCAGGGGCGCGACCTGAAGCCGACGACCTCGCTCGACGCGCTGCTTGCCGGGGCCCTTGCCGAACATTTCGCGCTCGATCCCGAACACGCCGCTCCGCGCCTGTTCCCCGGCGGCGAGGGCAAACCCCTGGCGGACCTGGTCAGGGCATAGCAACGCAGTCCGCGCACCTGGGCCGCGCCGCACCAATCGTCACAGGCGCTCCATCCTGAGCCAGCCTTGCTCGCCGACCCATGCCCGCGAAAAGGCCTTCCGTGCCGCCGCCGCTTCGAGCTTGTGCCCTTGGGCGGCCTCGCTCCGCGCCAGCCCATAGAGCGCCCAGCCATTGTGCGGCGATTGCACCAGCGCCTCGCGGAATACCTGGCTTGCCTCATCGTGGCGACCAGCGAGGAACAGCGCCGCGCCAAGCGATTGGCGGACCGGATAGTACCAGTACGGGGGCTCCTGATATGGGATCCTGCTCTCGATCCCGATCGCCGTACGATAGAACGCGACAGCCTCCGCGTAGCCCCCCGACAGAACGGCAAAACGGCCGCGCGCTACCGCCTGGGCGAGCACCAGCAGATCGGGCGCGGGCACGCCTTGCGCGACCATTGGCTCAAAGGCCGTCGTTGCGACGAGCCTGTCGATTTCCTCCATTTCTGCGTCGAATGCCGCACGGTTGCGCCGTTCGGCATGGGCGACAGCGCGTGCATAGTGCCGCATCGCGCGAGCGTAGGCCAGCCGCGCGTCCGGTTCGGGCATGGCGAGAATCTGAGCGGGAGAGGCAAATTGCGCCATCGCCAGATAGGGCGCCGCGTCGATCGCCTGAATCCACGCGATCTTCGCGGAAGTTGTCGGGTCGAGAACGGTCCGCAGGCGGCGCGCCTCGCGAATCGCCGTTCCCATATCGCCCGCCATCTGCGCCGAGGCGACGATGAAATGGATGTTGTGGGGATAATAACCGTAGCGCACCAGACTGTGATCGCCCGCGCTGCGAATATATGCCTCGTCCGCTCGCGCAGCCGCCACGTTTGCTCGCATAGAATCCGCATAACGCCCGCGGACATAGAAGATGTGCGACGGCATATGGACCAGATGCGCCGCGCTCGGCGCAAGCGGGCGCGCCATGCGATCGGCGGCTTGCTCCGCGCGTTGCGGATCGCTCGCCTCCAGCAGGTGAATGGCGAGATGCCCCGCCTGCACATGGGCCGGATTGCGCGCCAGCACCGCCTCGACCAGGCGTACCGCTTCGCCGCTCCGGCCGATCGGCGTCTTCCGGTCCGCCTCCCAGTAGTTCCACGGCGTCGTATCCATGGCGGCTTCTGCGGCCAGAACCGCGGTGTTATCATCAGTCGGGAAGCGTCGCGCGGCCGCCAGCATCGCGTCGGCATAGGCGGCATCGAGCGCTGCCCTGTCGGCCTTCGGATCGCGCGAATAGCGCAGCGCGACGGCTTCGATCAGTTCCCGCTCAAGCGGTGAGGCGTGGTCGCGCAGGGTCATCGCCCGATCCATTGCCTCAAGCGCGGCAACGCGATCCCGGTCATCCATCGGCGCGTTGATGTTGGGGCCCAGCGCCACGGCCTCCCCCCACCAGCACATGGCGCAGCCAGGATCGAGGCGTTGTCCTTCGCGGAAGGACCGGACTGCGCCCGCGTGGTTGAACCCATAGGCCAGCATCAGCCCCTGGCTGAAGTAGCGGCGAGCCTGGGCGCTGGCGGTCGTGACCGGAAAGGGTGACTGCGTCAAATCAGCATAGAGCGGTATCGGCATGGCCGCGCTGGCCGGTGCGGCGAGTGCGGATGCGATCAGCAGTTCCGATGCCAGTGCAGATCCAGCGTGCCGGGCCCCACACAGCGATTGGGCAATACGGCTGGGATCAAACGCCGCCAACTTGCTTTCGGAATAGCGCGGTTCGACCGAAAAGCTCGCCAGCGACAAACCCATGCCTACAAGCGAGACGGCTTTGATCAGGTGGCCCATGCGCTGCCCCTCGTTCCAGCGGCCGGATCCGGCGTGGGGCAGGCAGGTTATCATGGCGTCCAACCGATCGCAAACACGCCAGGCTGGCAGTTACAGCGACTGATCGGCCCCGGACTACGATCGCGGGGACACGTTGCAGGATTGGCGTTCGCCGCGGACGGCCCCCATGGGTGGTCCCGATCAGCCCCCGTTGCGCAGGCTTGTCAGGTATGCGGCAATCGCCTGGCGGGTTGCGGGGTCGGTGACCGCGCCCGCACTCATTGCCGTGCCGGGGATGAGGTCTTGCGGGTTGGCGAGGAAGGTGTCGATCTTCTCTCCGCTCCAGGTCAGGCCTGATCCCTTCATCGCCGCCGAATAGGCAAAACCGGGCAGCGTGCCGGCCTTGCGCCCGACCACGCCATACAGCGTCGGGCCGACCCCGGCGGGGGCGCTGGCAGTAACCGCATGGCAAGCCGCGCAGGACGCGGCGAAGGCCTGCTTGCCGACAGCCGTAGCATCTCGCGCAGCGGGCGTCGGAACGGTGACGGCGGGATCACCGGGCTTGCGCACCACGATCTGTTCGACCGGATCGGGCGCGGGCTTGGAGCATCCGGCGATTGCCAGTGCGACGAGCAGGGCGGTTGCGGATCTGTTCATGCGAAATGCCCCATGATCGGCAGGTTGCGGATGCGCTGGCCGGTCGCGGCGAAGATCGCATTGCATACGGCGGGCGCGATCGGTGGCAGGCCCGGTTCGCCCGCGCCGCCCAGCACCTTGGTATCGGCGTTGATGAACTCGACCGCGATTTCGGGGGCCTCGTTCATGCGGACCATCGGATAGTCATTGAAATTGCCCTGGACCACTGCGCCGTCTTTCAGCGTGATCCCGCCGTAAAGCGCCGCCGTAAGCCCGAAGACGATCCCCCCTTCCATTTGCGCGGTAAAACCATCGGGGTTCATCACATAACCGGCATCGGCGCTGCACCACACCTTGGTCACGCGAGGGCGTCCGCCTGACATCGACAGCTCGACCACCTCGCCGACGATCGTGCCGAACGCCTTGACCAGGGCGATCCCGCGCGTCGTTCCGGCTGGCGGCGGCGTGCCCCAACCCGCCATCTGCGCGACCTTTTCCAGCACCACCTTGTGGCGCGGCGCCTTGCCGAGCAGCCCCCGGCGAAATTCGAACGGATCCTGCCCAGCAGCGTGGGCAAGTTCGTCGACGAAACTTTCGATGAAGAAGGCCTGCTGGCTGTGGTCGACCGAGCGCCAACTGCCAAAGCGCAGGTGCATATCCGCTTCTGCATGGCGGATCGACAGGTTGGGAATGTCGTATTGCGAGGCGTCCCACGCCCCGGCCGGATCGTGAAGCTGGGTGAACACATTGTTCCAGCTCACCAGCTTGCCGCCAGCGTCGAACCCTGCGGCAAAGCGGCTGGTATCGGCGGGTCGGTAAAAGTCCTGCCGCACATCCTCCTCGCGCGACCAGACCAGCTTGACCGGATAGCCCGTGGCCTTGGCGATCCGTGCGGCCTGGACTGCATAATCGCTTTCCAGCCGCCGCCCGAAGGCCCCGCCCAGATAGAGCTGGTTGACCGTCACATCGCCCGCGCCGATCCCCAGCGCCTTGGCCACCGCGCTGCGCGCCATCAGCGGCACCTGGGTGCTGGTCCAGATCTCGCACCTGCCGTCGTGGACCCAGGCGGTGCAATTCATCGGCTCCATCGCCGTATGAGCGAGGAACGGCGCCTGGTATTCTGCGGTGACCTTCTTCGCCGCGCCGTTGAACGCGCCTGCGGCATCTCCCTTTGCTGCCAGCACCTTGCCGCCCTTGTCCCCCGCGGCGTCGAGCGCCTTGGCATAGCGGGCACGCAAGCCAGCATCGTCCAGCCCATCATTGGCGGTCGTGGAGTAGTGCGCTTCGATGGTGTTGAGCGCCTGCTGCGCCTGCCAGTAGCCATCGGCCACGACCGCGACGAAATCCCCCATGTTGAGGATCTGCAGAACCCCGGGCATCGTCTTTGCGGTATCGGCTTTGATCGTTTCAACCTTGGCCCCCGGCACGGGCGGGGCCTTGACCGCCGCATATTTGAGCTGCTGGCCGGAGATCGCCGCGTCGATCCCGAACTTCGCGGTGCCATTGACCTTGGCTGGAATGTCGAGCCGCTGGATCCCCTGCTCCATCAGCTTGAACTGCGAGACATCCTTGAGCGGCGGAAGCTGCGGCATTGTTTCGTGCGAGGCCGCCTCGGCAAAGTCGCCATAGGTCCCTGCTTTGCCCGAGGCCTTGTGCGTCAACATCGAGTTTTCAGTGACGATCTCGTCGGCGGGCACGCCCCACTTGCGCGCGGCGGCGGCGATCAGCATCTGCCGTGCTGCAGCCCCGGCGATCCGCATGGTGTGCTGGCCGGTAGCCCGCACCGAGGAACTGCCCCCGGTGACCAGGGCATCACCCAGTTGCGATACCTTGGTGAACAGGCCGTTGTAGGTCGGTTCGATCCACCGGGGCGCATCAAGCGACCAGGTAGCAATAAATTCGCGCACGGCATCGGGCACGACGTAGAACCCGTCGGCGGGCGCCTGCATCGCGGTAACCTTCGACCAATCGGCGTCAAGTTCGTCTGCCAGCATCTGTGCGAGCGAGGTGTGGACGCCTTGCCCCATCTCGCAATGGGGGACGATCGCGGTGACGGTGTTGTCGCGCCCGATCTTGACCCAGGCGTTGACCAGTTGATCGCCCTCGCCCGTCGCAACGTCGCCGCGCAGCTTGCCAACCTGGTTGCCGGGGCGCACCGCCACGCCCACCACCAGCGCGCCGCCCGCCAGAACCCCGGTTCCGATGAAGCCGCGCCTCGTCCACTTGTTCATGGCTCAGCCCTCCGCACTGGCGGCACGGGGTGCGGCGGCGATCCCCGCCGCCGCCTTGATCGCCTTGCGGATGCGTCCATAAGTGCCACAGCGGCAGATGTTGCCCGACATCGCCGCATCGATCTGTTCATCGCTGGGCCGGGGCGTATCGCGCAGCAGTGCCGCCGCGCTCATCAACTGGCCCGACTGGCAATAGCCGCACTGTGGCACCTGCGCGTCGATCCACGCCTGCTGCAACGGATGGAGCGCACCGTCCGGCCCCGCCAACCCCTCGATCGTGGTGATCGCCTTGCCATCGGCTTCGGAAATCGGGGTCGAGCACGAGCGGATCGGCTTGCCGTCAAGATGGAGGGTGCAGGCCCCGCACTGGGCGATGCCGCAGCCGAACTTGGTCCCGGTCATTCCCAATCTCTCGCGCACGACCCACAGGATCGGGGTGGCCGGATCGATGTCGATCTGCCGGGGCTGGCCGTTGATCTTGGTTTGAATCATCGCGTCACCCTGTCTTGCGGAGTGCGAACCTCATCGACTCCGAACGAGTTTCGGCAACGAAACTATGCGCGTGGCAAGGACTGTCAAAGGGATTGTAACAAAAGGCTTTGCCGCCCCGGCCCCACGCAACTCAGGGGGCAAGCACCAGCCGGATCACCCCCGAAAGCGCGAACAGCAGCAGCACGCTGCCGCCCCAGATCGCCGCCATCCACGCCAGCTTGCGCCACAACGGGTGCGCGTCATCGCCGGGCATCAGTGATAACCGTGGGTGCCGACCTTGCCACGGAACACCCAATAGGCCCAGCCAGTATAGGCCAGAATAGCGGGGAGGATCACCACCGCACCGCCAAGCATGAAGGCCTGGCTCTTGTGCGGAGCGGCAGCCTGCCAGATCGTCACCGCCTGCGGCACAGCATAGGGAAAGATGCTGACACCAAGCCCCGCGAAGCACAGCAGGAACAGGGCAAGGGCCATAATGAAGGGCAGCCGCTCGCTCCCCCGCCGCAGTGCGAGGAAATAGGCGACGGCGCAGACCGCGACGAGCACCGGCACCGGTGCGGCGATGAGCAGGCCGGGCATATCGAACCAGCGGCGCCAGTATTCTATGGCAAGGAAGGGCGTGGCCAGACTGACCGCGGCGATCCCAACAAGGGTCAGCCCGCCCAGAATGATGGCGTTGCGCCGGGCACGATCCTGCGCCGCGCCCTCGGTCTTCCACACCAGCCAGGCCGAACCGAGCATGGCATAGGCTGAAACCAGCGCCACCCCGCACAGCAGGCTGAACGGGCTGAGCCAGTCAAGCCAGCCCCCGGCATAGGCGTTGTTCTCGACGTGGATGCCCTGAAGGATTGCGCCGAGGGTGATCCCCTGCGCCAGCGCCGCAACCAGCGAGCCGATGGTGAAGGCCAGATCCCACCCCGCGCGGTGGTTCGGATCGCGCCAGCGAAACTCGAACGCGACCCCGCGAAAGATCAGGCCGAGCAGCATGGCGATCATCAAGGGATAGGTTGCGGGCAGGATAATCGCATAGGCGAGCGGAAAGACCGCCATCAGTCCGCCCCCGCCCAGCACCAGCCAGGTCTCGTTGCCGTCCCACACCGGGGCGATCGAGTTCATCGCCTGATCGCGTTCCGGGCCCGGCGGCATGGTGTGGAACAGGATGCCTATGCCCAGGTCGAAGCCGTCCATCACGGTATAGGCGATAATCGCGAAGCCGATGATCGCGGCCCAGACGAGGGTGAGGTCGAGACCGATCATGGCCGATCCTCCCCGGCATCGGGCGCCGCGACGCCGGCGGCGGGGGTGATCCCCGCCGCGCGTTGCGGCAAGTGCGGCGGGTCTGGCTCTCCGGCAAGGGCAGGCGTGGCCATCAGCTTGAGCATATAGGCGATCCCCGCACCGAACACCGCGAAATAGACCACA
>JAFEEP010000346.1 GCA_018241045.1 Pseudomonadota bacterium
ACAGCGACCAGTACGGCAGCTTGAAGCGGCGGCGCACCATGTTGAGCACGACGTTGAGCCGCAGCAGCAGGCAATAGGCCTGGTCGCCCAGGAAGGCGAGCCAGCGGTGATAGAGCACCACCACATCGAAGGCATCGCCGTGAGTGATCAGCAGGCGGCGCTCGTCGGCGGTGACATGGATTGCCTCGAGCGCGATCTCGACCCCGCCAAAGCTCATCCCGGCATAGGGGCGCAGCATTTCGTCGTGGTTGCCCGCGATCAGCACCACCCGGGTGCCGCGATGCGCAAGCTTGAGCACGCGGCGAACCACCTCGTTGTGCGTGTCGGGCCAGTACCAGCCTTTGCGCAACCGCCAGCCGTCGACAATGTCGCCGACCAGATAAAGCGTCTCGCATTCGTGGGCGCGCAGGAAGTCGAGCAGCAGTTCGGCGTTGCAACCGCGCGTGCCGAGGTGAATGTCGGAGATCCAGATCGTGCGGCACTTGCGCTTGGGCCGGAACCCGCGCGGTTCGGGCAGGTCGAGCCAGGCGGGCAAGCGGGTTGGCCCGGATAGGGGCAGGGCGGGCTGGAATGCCGCGCGGCTTTTGTGATTCGCCATCAGGTGCCTCCGCAACCAGTCGATACCCAGGCTCTTTCGCGTCAGTTGGTTGCAGTTCCGTGGCGGTATGACAGCGGCGTTACAGCGTGCCGACGCAAGGCCGACCGCGCCTTTCGGAACGGCGCGCAAAAGCCGCACTTCGTCGCGGACAAGCGATTCTGCTATTGTCTATTTTTATAGTAGAGATAGTCCTGACGGCGAAGGAGATCAGCGATGCCCGGCGACCCGTCATCGATTCCCCAGCGCGTTCCATCGAGCGCGGTGCGGCTCAGTGAAGCGCCTCTCGAGGCAGTGGCCGACGCCGTGTCGCGGCTGCGTTACGGGGTGGTCCAGCTTACCGTCCATGACGGCAAGGTGGTTCAACTCGACGTGACCGAGCGCCAGCGCTTCGGCTAATCACCTTCGCCGGGGTCGGCCGCGCATGACCGGCCCCGGATTTCCATTTCACCACAATCAGGGGGCAGACCGGACCGCCGGATGCAACCAATTCCCTTCCAAGGATTTGGTCATGCATTCTTTTGTTCGTACTTCGCTTCTGATTTCCACCGCGTTCGCAGCCAGCCCGGCGCGTGCTGCCGAACCGGTCGCGCCCGCAACGGCCGTCTCTGATGACCAGCAATCGCCAAGCGCCGCAGGGACTGGCGCCAGCGACGTCGATCCCGAAATCCTCGTCACCGCGCGGCGTCGGCAGGAAAGCTCGCAGGCGGTGCCGCTGGCCATCGCGGTGATCGGGGGCGAGCATCTCGACAATACGGGCGCATTCAACGTCGGTCGGCTGCAGCAGCTTACACCGGCCCTGCAGTTCTACACCTCGAACCCGCGCAACAGCGCCGCGAACATTCGCGGGATCGGCGCACCCTTTGGCCTGACCAACGACGGGATCGAACAGGGCGTCGGCATTTACGTTGACGACGTCTATTATTCGCGCGCGGCCAGTTCGACCTTCGATTTCCTCGACGTCGCCCGGATCGAGGTGCTGCGGGGGCCGCAGGGCACGCTCTATGGCAAGAATACCACCGCGGGCGCGCTCAATATCACCAGCCGCCAGCCCACGTTCGACTTCGAGGGGCGGGCCGAGGTGTCGATCGGCAACCTTGCCTTCAAGCAGGCCAAGGCGGCGATCTCCGGCCCGTTGAGCGACAAACTCGCGGCGCGCTTCGCCCTGTCCGCGACGAGCCGACGCGGCACGCTCTACAACGTCACCACGCATTCCTGGGTCAACGAGCAGGACAATCTCGGCTTTCGCGGTCAACTGTTGTGGCGACCAGGCAGCGCGGTCGACGTCACCCTGTCGGGCGACTATTCGGCCCAGGACCCGCAATGCTGCACCCAGGTTTTCGTTGGAATCGGGGCGACCCAGCGGCCGCTCAACCGGCAATATGTCGCGCTGGCCGCCGCGCAGGGCTATACCGTGATCTCCACCAATCCGTTCGATCGACTGACCGACGTCGACGCGGCGCTGAGCGCGAGCAACAGGATCGGCGGGGCGAGCGTCAGGGTGAAGTGGGACACCGGGGCGGGCACGCTGACTTCGGTCACTGCATGGCGGTTCTGGGACTGGAAGCCGTCGAACGATCGCGATTTCCTTGGCCTGCCGATCACCACCAAATCGCAGAACCCGTCGCAGCAGAACCAGTACACGCAGGAATTGCGCTATTCGGGCGAGGGGCAGCACGTGGATTTCGTCGCTGGGCTGTTCGGTTTTTATCAGACGGTGCGGACCCAGGGCACGCAGGAACAGGGCCCGTCTGCGAGCCGCTGGCTGCTCAATCCGTCGAGCGCGCTGGCGAGCAATCCGGCGGTGCTCGATCACCTGATCGCCAGGAACGACATCCGGCTCGACAACACCAGCCTGGCCGCATTCGGTCAGGTCAGCTGGAAGGTCACCGAAGCGCTGACGATCCAGCCCGGGGTGCGGATCAACTATGATCGCAAGAAGGGGCTGTACGATTCGGTCGTCACCGGCACGGCGTCGGACGGGACGCGGCAGTCGGTGCTGTTCTCCGGCCCCTATTCCACCGACCCGTGGATCGTCGCGCAACGCGGCGTGCTCGCCCCGCAGCGCTTCGATTCGACCTTCAGTGACTGGAACTTCAGCTATGACGTGACCGTCAGCTACAAGCTGGCGCGCGACGTGCTGATCTA
>JAFEEP010000347.1 GCA_018241045.1 Pseudomonadota bacterium
CAAGATCGGCGGCCCGGCGATGGGCGACGGCCAGATCCAGTCGATGGTCTCCTCTGTGGTGATCGAGCATGAGCAGATCGGCCCGCGCCGCTATGTCGCCACGCTGGGCGTGGTGTTCGATCGCAGCCGCGCCGGCCAATTCCTTGGCGGCGATGGCGGCGCGGTCGCCCATTCGGCGCCGATGCTGGTCATTCCGGTGCTCTATTCGGGCGGTGCCGCTCAGGTATTTGAGGTCAAGGGGCCGTGGCAGGCGGCCTGGGCCCAGTTCCGCGCGGGGCAGAGCGCGATCGACTATGTCCGTCCGGCAGGCAGCGGAGGCGATTCGCTGCTGGTCACCGCAGGTCAGCCCGGCCGCCGCAGTCGCGCCTGGTGGCGCAACGTACTCGACCAGTTCGGCGCTTCCGATGTGCTGGTACCCGAGGCCCGGCTTGAGCGGCAATGGCCCGGCGGTCCGGTGCGCGGTACCTTTACCGCCCGCTATGGCCCTGACGACACCTGGCTGGGCAGCTTCGAACTGACCGCCAGCGACGAGGACGCATTGCCCAAGATGCTGGCCGATGCGGTGGTCCGCATCGACGCGATCTACGCCGATGCCTTGCAGAAAGGCCTGCTCAAACCCGATTCGACGCTTAACGTCAGGCCGTCGATCGATCCCGCGCTGGCCGCGCTGATCGCAGCGGGCCAGGCGCAGGACGACACGCCAAGGGCGCAGGCGACTGACGCCGCCGCCGCGCCCACGCCGAGCGCCACGCCGACCGAGGAAGCCAAGGTCAATATCTTCACGGTGCAGTTCTCCTCGCCTGATGCCGCTGCGGTCGATGCCGCGCTGGGCGCGGTGCGCGGCGCGCCGGGGGTCAAGGGCGCGGCGACCACCAGCCTGGCGATGGGCGGCACTTCGTTGATGCGGGTCAGCTATGCCGGCGAGCTGCAGGCGCTGGCCGCAGCACTGCGCGCCAAGGGTTATACCGTGGCGGTCGGCAACAACGCCCTCTCGATCCGGAAATAGCGTGTCGCAGATTGCGCTTCCCCTGCGCGCGGGGAAGGACGGCCCCGCGCGGATCATCGTCGGCAACGCCAATGCGGCGGTGGTCGATGCGCTCGCCGCCGCACCGGGCTGGCCGTTCCGTACCGCCGTGCTGCATGGTCCGCCACGCTCGGGCAAGAGCCTGCTCGCCCGCTGGTTTGCCGAGCAAGGCGCGGGCGAGGCGATCGACGAGGCCGACCGGATCGACGAGACCGTGCTGTTCCACCGCTGGAACCGCGCCCAGGAAAGCGGCACGCCGCTGCTGCTGGTCAGTGGCGCGAGCGAGGGGCAGTGGACGATCGCGCTGCCCGACCTGCGCTCGCGGCTGGGGGCGGCCTTGCACCTTTCGATCGGCACGCCCGACGATGCCATGCTGGCTGACCTGCTGATGGTCCACGCCGAGCTGCGCGGGCTGGCGCTGGGCCCCGATGCAGCGGCCTATCTTGTCCCGCGGGCCGAGCGTTCCCATCTCGGCGTCGAGCGGCTGGTTGCCGCGATCGACCGGCTGAGCCTTGAGCGCAAGGTTGCACCGACCCTGTCGGTGTGGCGCGACGCGCTGGAGGAAATCGTCGGGCCGGAGGAGCCGCGCTTGCTTTGAAGCGCGGTTGATGGGACAAGAGGGGAACGATGCCACAGCGCCTGGTCAACTATCTCGACTCGATCGTCGCCCGCGATCCCAGCCCGCGCTCGCGTTGGGAGGTGTTGCTTTACCCCGGCGTGCTCGCGCTCGGGCTGCACAAGGTGGCGCACTGGCTGTTCGAAGCGGAGATGTTTTTCCTCGCGCGCTTCGTCAACTCCACCAGTCGCTTCCTCACCGCGATCGACATTCATCCGGGCGCGAAGATCGGACGCAATTTCTTCATCGACCACGGCTTCGTGGTGATCGGCGAAACCGCGCAGATCGGCGACAACGTGACCATGTACCAGGGATCGACCCTGGGCGGGACCAATCCCACCAATGGCGTCGGCGGCAAGCGTCACCCGACGCTGGGCGATGACGTGATCGTCAGCCTTGGCGCGGCGATCCTTGGCCCGATCATCGTGGGTGAGGGGGCGCGGATCGGCGCCAATGCCGTAGTGACCAAGGACGTGCCCGAGGGTGCGACCATGGTTGGCATCCCGGCTAAATCGACTCTGGTCGAAGTTACGCCGGAAACCCAGCATTTCGTGCCTTACGGCACGCCTTGCAGCGAATGCTTTGACCCGGCGACTCAGAAACTGGAGATCCTCCAGTGCGAGGTTGAGATGCTGCGGACGCGACTGACCGCGCTGCTGGAAGAGCGCGACGCGGCCGCCGCCAAACAGGGTCTGACACGCAAGCGCCGGGAGAAGAAGTCGGCTTGAGCGCGGTTATCACCCCGTTTCCGTTGACTGGCCCCCGGCCGCTACAGGTCGGGTTTGAGCGTACCGAATTGCTGCGCATCCTTGATCTCTACGGCCGCATGGTCGCCGCCGGGCAATGGCGCGACTACGCGATGGATTTCACCCGCGACGCGGCCAGCTTCGCCGCCTACCGCCGAGCCGCCGAACGCCCCGAAGTGCGCGTCGAAAAACGCCCCGATCTGCGCGCCAAGCAGGGTATGTGGGCACTGATCGGCGAGGCAGGGCAGGTGCTGAAGCGCGGGCACGAACTGGCGGGAGTGCTGTTCCCGCTCGAACGGCGTCTGCTCAAGGTGGTCGAGGGCTAGGGCGGACCGACGCCGCCCTGCATCGGGACGCGCTTTCGCGGTAAACTCCAAGGTTTTCGTTTACTTGGCGCGGCTGACGCGCAATCGTTCGGTGCTTGATCGGAAAGGAAGGGTTCGATCGTGGCATGACGCGCTTTTCGCTGAGAGACGTGACCGCCGGATTCACCATCGCCGGGCTGATGCTGCCCGAGGCGGTGGCCTATGCCGGGATCGCCGGGCTCGCCCCGGGGCGCGCGGTGGTGGCCGGGGTGGCAGGGGGGCTGATCTATGCCCTGGCCGGGCGCAGCCGTTTCGCCATCATCAGCCCGACGTCATCGTCCGCCGCGATCTTGCTGGCGGCTCTGGTCGGCCTGGGGGGTGAGGGCGCGCTGCGCGATGGACTGGCGACGGCCCTGGTGGGCGTCGTCGGCCTGCTGCTGCTTGGCCTCGCCGCCTTTCGTCTCGGCAGCCTGACGGGATTCATTTCGCGAGCGGTCCTGCGCGGTTTCGCTTTCGGACTGGCGATCACGATCGTCGTCCGACTGGTGCCGCGTCTTGTCGGGGTGGCGGCACCATCGGGCCCGGTGTGGGAGACGATCGGCCATCTCGTCAGGCAGGTTTCCGACTGGCATCTGCCCGCCCTGGCATTGGGCCTGCTGGCGCTCGCCGCGCTGCTCTGGCTGCGCCGGTTACCGCAGGTTCCCGGCACGCTCCTTGTCATTGTGGCCGGGATCGGCCTGACCTTCGTAGCGGATATGTCGCGACTAGGCATCGCCCTGGTCGGGCCGGTGCAACTGGAACTGCCGCCGATGATCCTGCCGCAATCGTATCTCGAATGGTCGCGGCTGGTGCAGCTTGCGGTGCCGATAACCTTGATCATCTTTGCCGAGAGTTGGGGGACGATGCGCGATCTGGCGCTGCGCCATGGCGATCGGGTTTCGCCCAACCGCGAGTTGATGGCGCTGGGCCTCGCCAATGTCGCCTCGGCATTGGTGCGGGGGATGCCGGTCGGCGCGGGATTTTCGGTGGGGTCGGCCAACGAGGCGGCGGGCGCGAGTACGCGCGCAGCCGGGGCGATCGCCAGCGGCGTGGTGCTGCTGCTTGCGCTGCTGGCGGGCTCCCTGATCGCGCGCATCCCCGAGCCGGTGCTTGGCGCCATCGTCATCGCGGCGCTGACTCACGCGCTGTCCCTTGCGCCGCTGGTCCGGCTGTTTCGCATCCGGCGCGATTTCTGGATCGCGATGGCTGCGGTCGCCGGGGTGCTGATGTTCGGCATCCTCAACGGAATGCTGATCGCGGTAGCGCTGTCGATCGCAAACCTGCTCTATGATCTGGCGCACCCGTCGATCAGCGTGCTGGGCATCGTGCCGGAAACCCATGATTTCGTTGACGTCGATCGCCATCCCGAGGCGCACTGCGTCGCCGGGGTTGCGATCTATCGCCCCAACGCCCCAATCATCTTCGCCAACGCCGAAAGCGCATTGGGCGCTGTCACCGACCTCGCCTGCGCGCAACCTGCCGACATGGTCGTCCTCAGCCTCGAGGAGACAAACGATCTCGACAGCACGGGGATCGATGCGCTGGGCGAACTGGAAACCGCGCTGCGCACGGCGGGCAAACGGCTGATCCTGGCCCGCGCCCATGACCGCGTGCGCGACGTGCTCGCCCTGGCCGGCATGGGCAGCCTGGCCCAGGGTTCCACCTTCAGCGTTGCCGATGCCGTGCACCGCGCTGCCCCCGGAGACTGATCATGGCAATGTCCAATCCGATCGAACCGCTGCTCCATCCGGTCGCCATTCGCGACCTGCGTCCGACCCAGATGACCGTGGGCATATTCGAGGTTGAGCAGAAACGCGCCGAATGGCGCGCCCGCCAGCAGCGCGA
>JAFEEP010000348.1 GCA_018241045.1 Pseudomonadota bacterium
ATCCAGGTTGGGGTGCGCTGCAGCATGGTGACGTGGCCCGCGCCCGAATGGGCCATGGCCGGGACGATCGTCACCGCAGTCGCCCCCGATCCGATCACCACCACCTTCTTGCCGGCATAGTCGAAATCCTCGGGCCAGAACTGCGGATGGATGATCGTGCCCTTGAAGGAATCGCGCCCGGGGAACTGCGCGTCATAGGGATCGTCGTAATCGTAGTAGCCCGAGCCGAGGAAGAAGAACCGCGCCGCGATCCGCCGGTGCGCGCCGTCGCTGCCTTCCAGAATCACGTTCCAGCGCGCAGCCTTGCTGTCCCAGTCGGCCGAGACGACCTTCTGTCCCAGCCGCATCCTGTCACGCAGGGCGTATTTGTCGGTGATCGTATCGAGATATTCGAGGATCGCCGGGCCATCGGCAATCGCCTTTTCATGAGTCCATGGCTCAAACGAGAAGCCCAGGGTGTGCATATCGCTGTCGGAACGGATGCCGGGATAGCGGAACAAATCCCAGGTTCCGCCCAGCCGCTCGCGCCGGTCGACGATGGCGAGGCTCTTGTTCGGGCAGTCGCGGGTGAGGTGAACGGCCATGCCGATTCCCGAAATTCCCGCGCCGACGATCAGGACGTCGAGATTCTCGTCGATTGGCGTCACTGCGTTCATTCCGCATTCTCCCGCACTGCTGACAATTATGTAAGTCCTGCTTGGCCACTTAACAGAGCGCGTGCGGGATTGCCAGCGGCTTGGGGAATTGGCACTTGGCGCAAATGGCCATCATCGCGTCGCGCCGCTATCAGGACGGCAAGCCTTCCGAACATAGCCAACCGGTTACCGGCGAACCGCGCGGCGATCTGCCGCCGCATTGCTTCGACTGGATCGGCCTGGCCGACCCATCGACGGAGGAAATGGAACTGGTCCGTCGCCAGTTCTGCCTGCACCCTCTGGCGGTGGAGGACGCGCTGAGCCCGTCGCAGATGCCCAAGGTCGACATCTACGGCCAGCAGTTGTTCATCGTCGCCCGCACGGTAACCAGCCCTGAGGGGGACAACCTGTCCTATGGCCAGACCGCGATCTTCCTGGGCAGGGATTTCGTGGTGACGGTGCGGATGGGATCGACACGCGATCACGGCACCTTGCGCCAGCGGCTGGAGGGCAACGCCGAACGCCTTGCCGAAGGGCCGGATTATGTTGCCCACGCGATCCTCGATTTCATCGTCGATGGGTATCAGCCGGTGCTCGACAAGCTCGATGGCGTGGTCCAGTCGCTTGAGGAGCGGGCGATCGACAGCTTTCCTGAACCTTCGACCATTCGCCGCATCTTCCGCATCCGCCGCCAGTTCCGCAAGTTCACCCTGACGATCGGGCCGATGATCGAGGTGTGCGAGCGGCTGGCCACCACCGAACTGCCGGCAATCGATCCGGGCGCGCGGGTGTGGTTTCGCGACGTGCTCGATCACGTTCGCCGGGCGATGGGACACATGGCGCTGTTGCGCGAGACGCTGGCCAGCACGGTGGAAACCGCGGCGCTGCTGGAACAGCACCGCCAGGGTGACATGACCCGCCAACTCGCCGCCTGGGCCGCGATTCTCGCCGTGCCCACCGCGATCGCCGGGATCTATGGCATGAACTTCGAATATATGCCCGAACTGCACCACAAATGGGGCTATCCGCTGGTATGGGCGGCGATCCTGACGATTTGCGGCGGGCTGTTCCTGCGCTTCCGCAAGATCGGCTGGCTGTGACGCGCGCCGTCAGCCGAGGCCTGTGGACAATCGTGCAGAAGGGCGCTGCACAATCGCAGGCAGCATTGTAAGGGCCTTGTCACACTGAGAAGGGGACTGGTGCAATGTTCGGTTGGTTCCAGCGGCTTCTGCCGCGTTCGGGCGACTTCTTCACCCTGTTCGAGCGGCACGCCGCGTCGCTGAGCGCCGCTGCCGAGGCGCTGGCTCATCTGACCTCGGGCGAGGGCGATCGCGCCGCCAACCTGCGCGCGATCCACGATCAGGAACACGCCGCGGACGAGGTGATCCGCGAAACGCTGCACGAAGTGCGGCAGACTTTCCTCACCCCTTTCGACCGCGGCGCGATCACCGCGCTGATCGGGACGATGGACGATACCATCGACGAGATGAACCGCACCGCCGCAGCAATCGAGCTGTTCGACGTCCGCACCTTCGATCCGCAGATGAAGCAGATCGGCGCGCTGGTCCAGGATGCCTGCCGCCTGATCAGCGAGGCGGTGCCGCTGCTCCGCGATGTCGAGCGCAATGGCCGCCGCCTGCACGAACTGACCGCGCGGCTGGTCAAGCTTGAAGGCGAGGTCGACGTGCTGCACGACACCGGCATGAAGAATGCCTTCGAGGCACAGCGCGAAAAGTCCGACCCGCTCGACTTCATGGTCAAGCGCGAGATCTACAAGAACCTCGAACGTATCGCCGATGCCTTCGAGGACGTTGCCAACGAGATCGACAGCCTGGTCATCGACCACGGCTGAGGCCATCACCTAACAAGGGAGACCGGCAATGCATGAGCTTGCCTTTCCGCTGCTGGTCGGCCTGGTGGTCATCGCGCTGGCGTTCGATTTCCTGAACGGCCTGCACGACGCCGCCAATTCGATCGCCACGGTGGTTACCACCCGCCTGCTTTCGCCGGTATGGGCGGTGGCCTTTGCCGCGGCGGGCAATTTTGCCGCCTATTGGCTGGTCCCGCTCCATGTTGCCGACACCATCGGCAAGGGGATCATCAACAAGGACATGGTCACGCCGGGCGTGGTGTTCGGGGCGCTGATCGGGGCGATGTTCTGGAACGTGGTGACCTGGATCAAGGGCATCCCCTCGTCATCGAGCCACGCGCTGCTGGGCGGATTGCTCGGCGCGGGGATCGCCCATGCCGGACTGGGCGCGGTCGAGGCGACCAAGACGATCGAGACGATCGTGGCGATCTTCCTGTCGCCGATGATCGGCTTTGCCCTGGCCATGCTGATGGTCCTGCTGACTTCGTGGCTGTTCAAGGGTTTCCAGCCACGCCGCGCCGAAAGCGTGTTCAAGACGCTGCACCTGTTCTCCAGCGCGGCCTATTCGATCAGCCACGGCGGCAATGACGCGCAAAAGACCATGGGGATCATCGCCGTGCTGCTCTATTCGACCGGGCACCTGGGGGGTGAATTCCACATTCCGGTCTGGGTGGTGATCGCCTGCTACCTCGCAATCTCGCTCGGCACGTTGTCGGGTGGGTGGCGGATCATCCGCACGATGGGCACCAAGATCACCAAGCTGAACCACCACACCGGATTCTGCGCCAGCACGGCGGGGTCGATCGTGGTCTTTTCGGCCAGCTACATGGGCATTCCGGTTTCGACCACCCACGCGATCACCGGCGCGGTGATCGGCACCGGCGCCGCGCGCAAGGCCAGCGCGGTGCGCTGGGGCGTGGCTGGCCGGGTGGTTGTCGCCTGGTTCATCACCATCCCGATGAGCGCCGCGGTTGGCGCGGTGTTCTATACCCTGACGCGGATGTTCTGACCGTTCAGGGCTTGGCCAGGACGTCGATCTCGGCCTCGCCCCTGCGCACGGCGGGGCGGTCCGCGGTGGTCACGGCGATACCCAGGGCAGAGAAGGCGTCG
>JAFEEP010000349.1 GCA_018241045.1 Pseudomonadota bacterium
CTGGAAAAGATCGACCATCTCGCGGGTAATCTCGCTGAAGTCTGTCGCATATCCAATTGATTTTCCGTCACAATTGAAGCGATAAGCCGTACTCTGCGCCGGTCCGTGCGGCATCTGGCAATTGGCCACGCCAAAGCCCGCGGACATCCGCGAGCGGTCAAGCGTGTCGAGTTCGACTATGGCGTGGTAGCCAAATTGTCCGGCAAAGACATAGCCGAAGCGCTGGCGCAGGCGCCGCACCGTTTCCCCGGCGGCGTAGCCCGGGATTGGTCCGCCGCGGCCATAGCGCAGCGGCCGCAAGTCATCGATGCCGTGGCAATGATCGGCGTGATCGTGAGTCCAGAACACCGCATCGAAATGGTCGATCCCGCTGGCCAGCAACTGCGCGCGCAGATCGGTCGAGGTATCGACCAGCAGGCGCTGCCCGGTATCGCTTTCGACCACGATCGACACGCGGCTGCGACGGTTTTTCGGCTCGGCGGGATCGCACAGGCCCCAGTCGTTGCCGATCCGCGGCACTCCGGTCGACGTGCCGCTGCCAAGCATGATCAGCTTCACAGACTAGCCTTGCCGAACAACCGGGTGAAATTGCGAGTTGTCGCCTCGGCCAGGGCCTCAGGCGATTGGCCGCGCAGTTCGGCGACGAAGCCCGCGGTATCGGCGACGAACGAGGGTTCGCAAACCTGGCCCCGGTGCGGCACGGGTGCAAGGAACGGCGCGTCGGTTTCGACCAGCAAGCGATCCTCGGGCAGTTCCGCCGCTATGGCCTGCAAGTCTTTGGCATTCTTGAATGTCACGATCCCCGACAGCGAGATCGTCAGGCCGAGGTCGAGCACCTTGCGGGCGAAACCGGCCGATGCCGTGAAGCAGTGGATCAGCGCCGGATAGGCGCCCCGCTCCATCTCTTCGGCCAGGATCGCGGCGGTGTCATCCTCGGCATCGCGGGTGTGGACGATCAGCGGCAGGCCCGTCGTCCGCGCGACGGCGATGTGGCGGCGGAACAGCGCCTTCTGCGTTTCGCGGTCGGAATGGTCGTAATAATAATCGAGCCCGGTTTCCCCGATCGCGATCACGCGCGGGTGTTCAGTAGCCGCCAACAGCGCTGCTTCGCGCATGTCGGCGTGGCCGTCGGCCTCGTGCGGGTGGATGCCCACGCTTGCCCAGACGTCTGCCTCGCGCTCGGCGGTGGCGATCACCTGGTTCCATTCGCGCTGGCGGGTCGAGATCGAGAGGAAGCCCCCTACTCCCGCTGCCCGCGCCCGCGCCAGAACGCCCTGCTGATCCTCGACCAGGCCCTTGTATTCCAGGTGGCAGTGCGAATCGATCAGCATCAGGCGTCTTCGGCGGGCAGTTCGAGCCGGGGGAACAGCGGCGTCGGCGGGGCCAGTCGGAACCCGCTTTCGGCCAGCGGCGCATACCAGTGCGCGCCGACGCTGGCGAATCCGCGATTGCCTTGCGGCACGCCCATCATGTCGAGCAAGGCATTGGCCTTTTCGGGAATGACCGCCTGGATGCCCGCGCCGAGCTGCGCGATGCAGATGAACAGCGTTGCCAGTACGGTTTCCATCCGCTCGGGATCGGTCTTGCGCAGGGTCCACGGCGCCTGGTTGTCGATATAGCCATTGCAGGCGAAAACCGCCTGAAGCCAGGTGTCGATCCCCTGTTGCAGCGCGAGGTCGGCGAAGGCGGCAGGGATGTCATCCTGCACCGCCCTGCCAACCACGGCGAACAATTCCTCATCCGCCGCATCGTGACCGTGGATCGCCGGAAGCGCGCCCTCGAGGTTCTTGGCGATGAAGCTGAGAGTCCGCTGGGCGAGATTGCCGAAGGCGTTACCAAGTTCCGTATTGCCACGATTTACAATGGCTTCTGGTGAATAGCTTCCATCCTGCCCGAATGCCACCTCGCGCATCAGGAAATAGCGCAGGACATCGACCCCAAAGCGATCGGCAAGGTCGATCGGATCGGTGACATTGCCCAGCGACTTGGATTCCTTCTGCCCACGGTTGAGCAGGAAGCCGTGGCTGAACACGTGTTTGGGCAGCGCGATCCCGGCGCTCATCAGGAAAGCGGGCCAGTAAATCGTGTGGAACCGGGTAATGTCCTTGCCGATCAGGTGTAGGTCAGCCGGCCAGTATTTCGCGAAATCGCCACCCTCATCGGGAAAGCCCAAGCCTGTCAGGTAGTTGGTCAGCGCATCGACCCAAACGTACATGACATGGCCGTCGCTGCCGGGAACCTTGACTCCCCAATCGAAGCTGGTCCGCGACACCGAGAGGTCACGCAATCCGCCTTCGACGAAGCGGGTGATCTCATTGCGGCGACTGTCAGGGCGAATGAAATCGGGTTGCGCGGCATAGAGCGCCAGCAGCTTGTCGGTATAGGCCGACAAGCGGAAGAACCAGCTTTCCTCGACCGTCCATTCGACCGGGGTGCCCTGGGGCGAGAGCTTGTCGCCCCCCTCCCCTTCGACCAGTTCGCTTTCGTCGTAGTAGGCTTCGTCGCGGATCGAGTACCAGCCTTCGTAGCGATCGAGGTAGAGATCGCCATTGGCTTCCATCCGCCGCCACAGTTCCTGCGATGCGGCGTGATGCCCGGCTTCGGTGGTGCGCTGGAAAACATCATATGAGATGTTGAGATTGTCACACATATCAATGAAATATTGTGACATTTCATCAGCAAGCTGTGCCGGAGTAACGCCCAGATCACGCGCCTTCTGGGCCATCTTCAAGCCGTGTTCGTCAGTTCCCGTCTGGAACCGCACGTCGCGGCCCATCTGGCGCTGGAAGCGGGCGATGACGTCGGCGGCGATCGCTTCATAGGCGTGGCCGATGTGCGGCTTGCCGTTGGGATAGGAGATCGCGGTGGTGATGTAGAACGGTTCGGCCATGGCCGGGGGCAATCTTTCGCAAAATGGGTTCAAGCGGCCTCTCTAGGCATGGCGAGGGACGCCAGCAACCCGCCAATCTCCATCACCAGCAGCGCCGGATCGAAGTTGAAGGTCGTGGCCTGCCCGCCGAGCCGGGTCAGCTCGCCATGCACGGCGATCACGCGCGCCTGCCGTGCCGCATCGCCGTTCGGCAATTCGGCGGCGACCACCGCGCGGGCAAGGTCGATCGCGGCCTGCTGGCGCTCGCGCCCCGGCCTTGCGCCGATCCCCTCGGTCAGCGCGGCGCGCAAGGCGAGGTGGTCGTCGCCCTCGACGATCAGCCGCAGCATGATCGCGTGAAGTTTGCCCAGGTCCTGCTCGACGAAATCGAGCGCCGCGCCCGGCGAGCCATCCGCCGCCGCGATCGCCGCCGCGCGGGTCGCGGCATCGGCTTGGGGGGCCAGATCGACCAGCACGCGGTCGATCTGCGCGGCATCGAGCGGGGCGAAGCGCAGGATCCGGCAGCGCGAGCGGATTGTCGGCAGCAATCGCCCCGGCTTGTGTGCGACCAGCATGAAATAGGTTCCGGCGGGCGGCTCCTCGAGGCTTTTGAGCAGGGCGTTGACCGCGCCCTTTTCCATGTCGTCAGCCGGGTCGATGATCACCACGCGGCGCGATCCCAGCGTCGGGCGGGTCACCAGACGCGACTGCATCCGTCGCACCTGGTCGATGGTGATGTTGCGCTTCTTCTGCCACGGCTTGCCCTCGGCGCGTTTTTCCTCTTCGGCGTCGTTGACGGGCAAGTGATCGAGCACGATGATGTCGGGGTGAACTTCCCAATGCGGTTGGGGCAGCCCCGGTTCGGCGACCAGTTCCGCAGCTGCGGCGCGGGCGAAGGCGCCCTTGCCCACGCCCTTCAATCCGGCGAGGATCCAGGCGTGGTGGAGCCGTGCCGAACCCGTCGCCTCGTGCCAATCGCGCCATACCGCGTCGTGGCCGCTGAGTTGGGTCATACCTCGCCTGCCAGCTTGGCGAGGGCAGCCAGCACCAACGCATGGACCGTGGCCGGATCGCCATTGGCGTCGATCCGGGCAAAGCGGCCCGGCTCCTCGGCGGCGAACCGGGCGAAGGCGGCGGCGACCCCGGCATGATAGGCCGCATCGCGCCCGCCGATCCGATCGGCGCCATCGACATCGCGCGCGGCGAGACGTTGGCGCGCGGTCTCGGGATCAATCTCGAACAGCAGGGTCAGGTCCGGCAAAAGTCCGCCGCTGCCGATCCGGTGCAGGTCGCGAACATCGGCGTCGGACAGCCCCCCGGCCCCACCCTGGTAGGCCCGGCTCGAATCGACGAAACGGTCGCAAATCACCCATTTGCCTGCGGCGAGCGCGGGGCGGATCAGCCGTTCGACGTGGTCCGATCGCGCGGCGGCGAACAGCAGAGCTTCGGCGCGCGGGTTCCAGCCCTCGCCATCGAGGCCAAGCAGCAGGGCGCGGATCGCTTCGGCCCCGGGGGTGCCGCCCGGCTCGCGCGTTACCACACAGTCGACCCCGCGCGCGGTCAGCGCATTGGCGAGCAGACGGGCCTGGGTCGACTTGCCCGCCCCTTCCCCGCCTTCGAGCGCGATGAACCGTCCGCCTGTCATGGCCATAGTCCTAGCAGGCCATTGACCAGCCTGTCGAATGGTCCGGCAGGGCCAACCGGCTGCGCTGCGACCAGCGGCAACACATAAGGCGGGGCGCCATCGACGGTCAGTTCCAATCCGCCGACCGGCGCCCCCTTGGTGACCGGGGCGACCAGTGGGCCGTCATAGACGATCCGGGCCGTGACCCGGCCCTGCGCCCCGTCGGGCACGGCAAGGCGGAAATCACGCGGCACGGTAACCGGCACGCTACGCGCGTCACCCTGCTGGACCCGCACAGCGCCCAGCACCATGCCGGGGTGGAGCCATTCGCGGGCCTGCCACTGGGCATAGCCCCATTCGACCAGCGCCTTCGCCGCCTGGGCCCGCGCCGGCTCGGTCTGCACTCCGGCGACGACCACGATCAGCCGCCGCCCGCCGCGGGTCACCGCGCCGAGGAAGTTGAACCCCGCCTCGAAGGTGTGGCCGGTCTTGATCCCGTCGGCTCCCGGCACCACCCCGACGAAGGGGTCGTGGCTGGTCAATCGCGCGCCGCGCCAATCCATCGCCTGTTGCCCGACATAGGCGTGGTAGAGCGCGGGGTGATCGTTGATCAGTGCCTGGGCGAGCCGGACCAGATCGCGCGCGGTGACATAGGTTGCGCCACGGTCGGGGAAGCCGTTGGGCGTGGCGAAATGGCTGCCGGTCATGCCAAGTTGCGCCGCCCGCGCGTTCATCGCCGTGGTCCAGGCTTCCGTGCTGCCCAGCGCGGCTTCGGCCAACGCGACCGCGGCGTCATTGGCCGATACGGTAGTGACGCCGTGAAGAAGCCCGGAAACGGTGACCTGCTCATTGGGGCGCAGGTTGAGCGTCGTCCCTCGCCCTGCCCACCGCGCCGCGGTTTCCGGGCGCACCGTAACAACCGCATCCTCTTTGAGCTTGCCCGCCGCGATCAGGTCAAAGGCGACCAGCGTGGTCATCGCCTTGGTCATCGAAGCGGGAAGAATGCGCTTTTCCGCCTGACGCGCATAGAGTGTGCGGCCCGCCGAGAGATCGACGAGCAGCGCGACAGGAGCCTTTGCCGTGATCGCCGGGGGTCCCGCCTGACGCCCCGCATCCGATCCCGTCGCCGCCACCGGAACGAAACCGGCGAGCAGGAGCAACGAACGTCTGATGGTCACGGCGGTCCCCGGTTGGCGGGCACGCCGGGACGCGAGGCGTCAATCGGCGTGCTGGATTCGTGCGTCGCTATATCCGGCGGCCCTGGCCTTCGCCAGCGCCGCCCTGGCCTTGTCCGCATCGGCGTGGGGGCCGGTGCGGACCCGCCACAACTTGCCCGCTGCAACCACCGATCCGCCCGCCTTCTTCGCTGCCGCCTCGGCGTTCGCCTTGCTGGCGAAAGTGCCGATCTGGACGTAGCTGACGCCCTTGCCCGCGGGCTTTTCCGCAGCGGCAGCCTTTGTCGGCTCTGCTGCCTTTGGCGCTGCGGTGGCCGGTGCCGCCTTAGGTTTTTCTACCTTCGGATTGTCGACCTTCGGCTTGTTGATTTTCGCCTTTTCAGCCTTGGGTGCGGGTTGCGGCATGGGCGCCTTCGCTGCCGGTTTCTCGACCGGAAGCGGCGTCGACACAGGAGCCGGAACGGGTGTGGGCTCCACCACCGGTGCTGGCGTAGCGATCCCCATCTGCTGATCGAGCTTGCGTTGCAGCACGCCGAGCAGCGACCTGGGCGTATCCATCCGCGCCGGAGCCTGCTGGCCGCTGCGCAGCATGGCGCGCTCGACCTCGGGCGGATTGACCCGCCGCACCCGCACGGCGTTGCGCCCCGCGCCGGTCAGGCCAAGTTGCGCCGCCGCGCCCGGCGACAAATCGATCAGTTGTGCCCCGCTCATCGGGCCGCGCCGCTCCATGCGCACCAGGATCGTCTTGCCCGTATCGAGCGCGGTCACCTCGACATAGCTCGGCAGCGGCAGGGTACGGTGCGATCCCGATACGCTCGCGCCGCCCTCGGTCGAGATCCCGGCCAATCCGACCGCGTCGTAATTGAGGGTATCGGCTGGGGTATAGGTCACGCCATCGACCGTGAAGGGCGTGCCGAGGACCATCGGGTAATCGGCGGCGGGGCCATTGGCGGCGGGTGGCGGCAGGTCCTTGACCGATGCGCCGCCTCCGCAGGCGGACAACAGGGCAAGCGCGGCCAGCGGCCAGGTACGGTTAACGGGCAATCTCATCTGCAAGCAACCCCACGGACAGTGCGTAGTAGTTCGAGCAGTTATATTGGAGGATAACCCGGTAATTCCCGGTTAACAGGAATGCACCCTGACCCGGGCCATCGGGTTCGAACAGCGCGGCCAGGGTCGAATCGCCGATCGGCGCTTGCGGAGATACGCCCATCGCCCGCCACTCTGCCACGGTCTTCCACAGCGAATGGCGCGCGTGGACCCGCGGGCATGATGGCGCCTCTAGCTTCGCGCTGAACGCAGACCGATCGAACCCTGCTGGAACCGAGGCGCGCACGCCCCACGGTTCGCCCCGCCGCCAGCCCGCGTCGCGAAAATAGTTGGCGATCGAGGCCAGGGTATCGGCGCGATCGTTCCAGATGTCGGCATCGCCATCGCCATCGCCGTCGCGCGCAACGCGCAGATAAACCGATGGCAGGAATTGCGGATTGCCGAAGGCCCCAGCCCAGCTTCCTACCAGGCGGGAGCGCGGCACACCACGATCGACCATCTTGAGCAGGGCAACGAACTCGCCCGCGAACAGATCGCGCCGCCGTCCCTCGAAGGCCAGCGTGGCGAGCGAGCGGGCAAGGTCGAAGTCGCCCTTGTAGCGGCCGTAATTGGTCTCGTGCCCCCAGATCGCGACGATTACCTTGCCGGGCACGCCGTATTCCGCCTCGATCCGGGGCAGGATGTCGGTGTTTGCCGCCAGCGCGCTGCGCCCGCCGCTGATCCGCGCGGCATCGACGTGATCGCGGTAATAGGGCCAGAAGGCCGGCGGCGAACCGGGGCTCGATCCGGGCTGGGCCTGGTCGAGCGCGATCACCCGGGGGTTGAAGGTCAGCCCCGAGGTCATCTGCGAAATCGTCGCCTCGCTCACCCCCTCACTGCGCGCGCGGGCGGCGAGCAACTGGAGATAACCGAGGAACGATTGCTGCTCATCCATCTCGACCTGCGCCTGAGCCTGGCGCACCGGTGCCGAAAAGGCGGCCAGCACGGCAAACACCGGAAGCGACAGGCGGACAAGACGAAACAACTGCATCGCCAATGGTTTCGCACAGCCAGTCCAGCTTGAAAACCGCTAAGGACGTGACAAGCCGCGTGACAGCCGCTAGCGGGCGCGAATAGAGGACAGGTGGCCGAGTGGTTTAAGGCAGCGGTCTTGAAAACCGCCGTGGGTGCAAGCTCACCGTGGGTTCGAATCCCACCCTGTCCGCCAATTGCCATTGATTTAATTGATAGTTTTTTAACC
>JAFEEP010000034.1 GCA_018241045.1 Pseudomonadota bacterium
CACGCACGGTGTATCCGTGTCGCACCGTTCGCATGGTTCTACCGGTAACCGTCAGGATCCGGGCAAGGTCTTCAAGAACAAGAAGATGGCCGGTCACATGGGCGACCGCAACCGCACCCAGCAGAACCTCGAAGTGGTTCGCGTCGATGACGAACGCGGCCTGATCTTCGTCAAGGGTTCGGTCCCGGGCGCGAAGAACTCGTGGCTGACCATCAAGGACTCGGTGAAGGTCTCGCGCCACGCCGAAGCGCCTTATCCGGCCGGCCTCAAGGGTGCCGCCAACAGCAATGACTCGGCCGCTGCCGACACCCCCGCGGATGATACCGCGGCCGTCGAAGCGACCGAAGGCCAGGAGGGCTAAGTCGTGAAGGTGAAGCTTTCCAACCTCGACGGAAGCGCCGGCAAGGGCGACGTCGAACTCAACGATGCGGTCTTCGGCCTTGAGCCGCGCGCCGACATCCTCCACCGCGTTGTCACCTGGCAGCTCGAAAACCGCCGCGGCATTGCCCGCGCCACCCGCGAACGTTCGGACATTGCCCGCACCGGCAAGAAGTTCGGACGCCAGAAGGGCGGCGGCACGGCTCGTCACGGTGATCGTGCGGCCCCGGTGTTCATCGGCGGCGGTAAGGCCCACGGTGCCCGTCTTCGCGAATTCGACGTGTCGCTGAACAAGAAGGTTCGCGCGCTCGGGCTCAAGATGGCGCTGTCGACCAAGGCCAAGACCGGTCTGGTCGTCGTCGACACGCTCGACGTCAAGGACGCCAAGACCAAGGCTGTTGCCGAGCAGCTCGCCAAGGCGAACTGGGGCAAGAAGGTGCTGGTGATCGACGGGGAAGCGGTCAACGCCGACTTCGCCCGCGCCACCCGCAACCTCGTCGGGGTCAACGTGCTCCCGGCGATCGGCGCCAACGTCTATGACATCCTGAAGCATGATACGCTGGTGCTGACGCGTGCCGCTGTCGAAAAGCTGGAGGCGCGTTTCAATGGCTAAGGCTGAAGCAATCGACACCCGTCACTATGACGTGATCGTGGCTCCCCACATCACCGAAAAGGCGACGCTGGCCAGCGAATTCAACGCCGTGGTCTTCAAGGTGGCGGAAAGCGCCACCAAGCCGCAGATCAAGGCAGCGGTCGAAGCCCTGTTCGGCGTCAAGGTGGTCTCCGTGAACACCCTGACCCAGAAGGGCAAGACCAAGCGGTGGAAGGGCAAGCCCTATCGCCGCTCGGACGTCAAGAAGGCGGTCGTCCGTCTGGCTGAAGGCCAGTCGATCGACGTCACCAGCGGGATCTGAGGCGCACCATGGCACTCAAGAACTACAACCCGACCAGCCCGGCCCGCCGCGGCCTGATCCTGGTCGACAAGTCGTCCCTGTGGAAGGGCAAGCCGGTCAAGGCGCTGACCGAAGGCAAGCGCAAGACCGGCGGCCGCAACAACAAGGGCCACGTCACTTCGCGCGGGATCGCTGGCGGTCACAAGCAGAAGTACCGCTTCATCGATTTCAAGCGCCGCAAGTGGGACGCTCCCGCTGTGGTCGAGCGTCTGGAATACGATCCCAACCGCACCGCGTTCATCGCGCTGGTCAAGTACGCCGACGGCGAACTGGCCTACATCCTGGCGCCGCAGCGCCTGGCTGTCGGCGACACCATCGTCGCTGGCGAGAAGACCGACGTGAAGCCGGGCAACGCCATGCTGCTTTCGACCATGCCGGTCGGCACCATCTGCCACAACGTGGAGATGAAGCCGGGCAAGGGCGGGCAGATCGCACGTTCGGCCGGGACTTACGTCCAGGTCGTCGGCCGTGACCGCGGCATGGTCATCGTTCGTCTGAACTCGGGCGAGCAGCGCTACCTGCGCGGCGATTGCATGGGCACGGTTGGCGCGGTCTCGAACCCCGACAATTCGAACCAGAACCTCGCCAAGGCCGGTCGCAACCGCTGGAAGGGCATCCGTCCGCTGACCCGCGGCGTCGCCAAGAACCCGGTCGACCACCCGCATGGTGGTGGTGAAGGCCGGACCTCGGGCGGTCGTCACCCGGTCACCCCGTGGGGCAAGCCGACCAAGGGTGCGCGCACCCGCAACAACAAGCAGACGGACAAGATGATCATCCGTTCGCGTCACGCCAAGAAGAAGAGGTAAGCCACCATGGCACGTTCCGTCTGGAAAGGCCCCTTCGTCGAACTGAGCCTGCTCAAGAAGGCCGAGGTCGCGCAAGACGCCGGCACCCGCGCCGGCCCGATCAAGACCTGGTCGCGTCGTTCGACGATCCTGCCGCAGTTCGTTGGCCTGACGTTCAACGTCTACAACGGTCACAAGTTCATCCCCGTCTCCGTCAACGAGGACATGGTAGGCCACAAGCTCGGTGAATTTGCGCCCACGCGCACCTTCCCCGGCCACGCCGCCGACAAGAAGGGCAAGCGCTGATGAGCAAGGCTAAAGCTCCGCGCCGCGTCGGTGACAAGGAAGCGCTGTCGGTCGGCACCACGATTCGTGGTTCGGCCCAGAAGCTCAACCTCGTCGCCGGTCTGATCCGCGGCAAGAAGGCCGAAGAGGCCATGAACATCCTCGCTTTCTCGAAGCGCGCGATGGCAGTTGACGCCCGCAAGGTGCTCGCTTCGGCGATCGCCAATGCGGAAAACAACCACAACCTCGACGTTGACGCGCTGGTCGTTTCCGAAGCGAGCGTCGGCAAGTCGGTCACCATGAAGCGTTTCCACACCCGCGGTCGTGGCAAGTCCACCCGCATCCTCAAGCCGTTCAGCCGGCTGCGGATCGTGGTTCGCGAAGTCGAGGAGGCGTAAGTCATGGGTCACAAGTCCAATCCCGTCGGCCTGCGCCTGCAGATCAACCGCACCTGGGACAGCCGCTGGTACGCCGAAGGCAAGAACTATGCGAAGCTGCTTGAGGAAGACCTCAAGATCCGCAAGTTCGTGCTGGAAACCCTGCCGCAGGCCGCGATCAGCAAGGTCGTGATCGAGCGTCCGGCCAAGTTGTGCCGCGTGTCGATCTATGCCGCCCGTCCGGGCGTGATCATCGGCAAGAAGGGCGCCGACATCGAAAAGCTGCGCTCGCAGCTGGCCAAGATGACCGATAGCGACGTCAAGCTGAACATCGTTGAAATCCGCAAGCCGGAAATCGACGCGAAGCTCGTCGCCCAGGGCATCGCCGACCAGCTGATCCGCCGCGTTGCCTTCCGTCGTGCGATGAAGCGCGCGATGCAGTCGGCCATGCGTCTTGGCGCCGAAGGCATCAAGGTGGTTTGCGGTGGCCGTCTCGGCGGCGCTGAAATCGCCCGCGTCGAGCAGTACCGCGAAGGCCGCGTGCCGCTGCACACCCTGCGCGCCAACATCGACTATGCCGAGGCCGAGGCGCTGACCACTTATGGTGTGATCGGCATCAAGGTGTGGGTCTTCAAGGGCGAAATCCTTGGTCACGACCCGATGGCGCAGGACCGCCTGATGATGGAGGCCCAGACCTCCGGCGTGCGTCCGGCACGTGAAGACCGCAGGAACTAAGTCATGCTGCAACCTAAGAAAACCAAGTTCCGCAAGGCCTTCAAGGGCCGGATCAAGGGCGATGCCAAGGGTGGCACCGATCTGAACTTCGGATCCTATGGCCTCAAGTGCCTTGAGCCGGAGCGGATCACCGCGCGCCAGATCGAAGCGGCTCGCCGTGCGATCACCCGCCACATCAAGCGTCAGGGTCGTCTTTGGATCCGCGTCTTCCCCGACGTGCCGGTGTCGAAGAAGCCCGCCGAAGTCCGCCAGGGCAAGGGCAAGGGTTCGGTCGAATACTGGGCTGCCCGCGTCAAGCCGGGCCGGATCCTGTTCGAACTCGACGGCGTTGCCGGCCCGCTGGCCGCCGAAGCGTTCAGCCGCGCGGCGATGAAGCTGCCGGTGAAGACCAAGGTCGTCGCTCGTCTGGGCGACACCACTCACCTCGGAGGCGAATGATGGCCAAGGCTGAAGATCTGCGCGCCAAGAGCGACGACCAGCTGAGCGCTGACCTGGGCGACCTGAAGCGCGAGGCGTTCAACCTGCGCTTCCAGGCTGCGACCAACCAGCTCGAGCGCCCGGCGCGCATCAAGGAAGTGCGCCGCGACATCGCCCGCATCAAGACGCTGCAGGGCGAGCGCGCCCGCACCGCGAAGTAAGGAGGCAACGATGCCCAAGCGTATCCTGATCGGGACCGTTGTTTCCGACAAGACCGACAAGACCGTCGTGGTCAAGGTCGAGCGCAAGGTGAAGCACCCGCTCTACGGGAAGATCATCCGTCGCTCGAAGAAGTACCACGCGCACGATGAGGACAACGCCTTCAAGACCGGCGAAACTGTCCGCATCGAGGAAACCCGCCCGATGTCGAAGCTCAAGACCTGGAAGGTCATCGAGCGCGTCACGGCCGGGAAGACCGCCGCGGTCGAAGCCGACGTCTAAGTCATAGACTTTTTTGGAACTGCCGGACTGGTTCCGGCAAGCCAGTGAGAAGGAACCGGATCAATGATCCAGATGCAATCCCAGCTTGACGTCGCTGACAACAGCGGTGCCAAGCGCGTCCAGTGCATCAAGGTGCTGGGCGGATCGAAGCGCCGGACCGCCGGCGTGGGCGACATCATCGTCGTCTCGGTCAAGGAAGCGCAGCCGCGCACCAAGGTGAAGAAGGGCGACGTCCATCGTGCCGTCATCGTTCGCACCAAGAAAGACGTGCGCCGGGCCGATGGCTCGGTGATCCGCTTCGACAGCAATGCGGCCGTGCTGATCAACAAGAACGCCGAGCCGATCGGCACCCGTATCTTCGGCCCGGTGGTCCGCGAACTGCGTGGCCGCGGCTACATGAAGATCATCAGCCTTGCGCCGGAGGTGCTGTAATGGCCGCCGCTAAGATCAAGAAGGGCGACTCCGTCGTCGTCCGCTCGGGCAAGGACAAGGGCCGCACCGGCACCGTCCTTCAGGTCCTGCCGCAGGATGGCAAGGTCGTGGTTGCGGGGGTGAACGTCGCCGCCCGTCACCGCAAGCCGAGCCAGACCAACCCGCAGGGCGGGATCGACCGCCGCGAGGCGCCGATGGCGATCAGCAAGGTGGGTCTGGCTGACCCGAAGACCGGCAAGGCGACCCGCGTTCGCTTCGAAACGTCCAAGGACGGCAAGAAGGTCCGCGTCGCCGTCAAGTCGGGGGAGAAGATCGATGGCTGACAAGTACACCCCGCGCCTGCGTACCAAGTACGACGCGGAAATCGCCAAGGCGATGACCGAGAAGTTCGGCTACAAGAACGCGCTCGAAGTGCCCAAGATCGAGAAGATCACGATCAACATGGGCGTCGGCGAAGGCAGCCAGGACAAGAAGAAGGTCACGACCGCCGCGGCCGAAATGGAACTGATCGCCGGGCAGAAGCCGGTGATCACCAAGGCGAAAAAGTCGATCGCCCAGTTCAAGCTGCGCGAAGGCATGCCGATCGGCTGCAAGGTCACCCTGCGCCGCGAACGCATGTACGAGTTTCTCGATCGTCTCATCACCGTTGCCATGCCCCGCATCCGCGACTTCCGGGGGCTCAACCCCAAGTCGTTCGACGGGCGCGGCAACTATGCGATGGGTCTGAAGGAGCAGATCATCTTCCCGGAGATCAGCTACGACCAGATCGAGAAGGTGCGTGGGATGGACATCATCGTCACCACCACTGCCAAGACCGACGACGAGGCCCGCGAACTGCTGCGCCTGTTCGGTTTCCCGTTCCCGCAGGATGCTGCTGCCCAGCAGCAGGCCGCGTGAACCAGGTTTGAAGAAGAGAGCTTAAGTCCATGGCGAAACTGAGTTCCGTGAACAAGAATGAGCGTCGCAAGAAGCTCGTCAAGAAGTATGCCGCGAAGTACGCGAGGCTGAAAGCCATCGCGGACGACCAGTCGCTCGACGATACCGAGCGTCTGATTGCGCGCCTCAAGCTGGCGGAAGTGCCGCGCAACGGCAATCCC
>JAFEEP010000350.1 GCA_018241045.1 Pseudomonadota bacterium
ACTTTGTCGGGGTGGCTGCAAAAGGGGCATTTTCCTGCCGGTGCGCGCCGCGCTGCACGAGTGCGAACGCGCGGTTAACCATATCTTTGCCCTTGCCCGGCACAAGGTTCCCGACCGCCCGCATCGGGGCGCACCAAGGGGGCCAGAAACTTGTCGAACCGCTTCCACCGCGCCTTGGAGACCGGCGCCGTAACGCTCGCCATTGCCGCGCTGGTCCTGCCCGGCATCGCCGCGGCGCGAACCACCGTGGCGCTCGACAGTTCGGTCTTCGTCGAGCGCACCTCGCAGCGCAGCGGCCGCCTGCTTGAACCCGCGGTGCGGCTCAGCCGGGGCGACCGGGTGGTCTATGTGCTGAGCTGGACCCGAGCGACGGGAAGCGGCGGCTTCACCGTCACCAACCCCCTGCCCCGCTCGGTCTATTACCAGGACAGCGCGAGCGAGGACGCCGAGGTCTCGATCGACGGTGGCCGAACCTGGGGCAAGCTCGACGATCTGCGCGTCGGCAACCGCTCGGCCACGCCCGAGGACGTGACTCACGTGCGCTGGCGCGTTGCGGCCTCGCAAGCGGCACAGGGATCGGGCCAGATCGCCTACAGCGCGATCGTGCGCTGATTCAGCAGTTCTCGTACTTCCAGTTGCGCTTCTTCCCTTCGGCAAGCCATTCGATCGCCTGGGCGATCCGCTTGTCGCGGGTCTCGGGGCGTTTGGCCTCGCTGATCCATTCGACATATTCGCGTCGGTGCGAAGGGGCGAAGCCATCCAGTGTTGCCTTGGCGACGGGACTTCCATCCAGCGCGGCGACAAGCTCCGGCGGGATCGGCAATTCCGCCTTGGCCTGACGCGCGGCGGCAGGCTTCTTCTTCAGCGCGGTTCCCGCCTGATCGATCCGCGCCGCCGCTTCCTTGAGCTTGGTGGCAAGCTCCGCGTCACCCGGCAGGTCGGACAGGACGGTGATCTTGCCGAACTGACCCATGGCATCGCCCTGACGTCCATCGCCGTGGATCATGAACGCACAATGCGCCTTGAACGCAGCCATTCCGGCGACGTTCTTCCCACCCAGCATGAAGTGCGGCATCCCCCATTTGATCGTTTCCTCGACCTCGGGAAAGGTCGCGTGGACCAGCGCGCGCAAGTGGGTCAGGATCGGCTGGGCGAAGGGTGCCGCCGCTGCGATCTTGGCATCGATGCGCGGATCCTTCGCCATGCTGTCCTCCGTCAGTCAGCCAGCAGCAGCGCCGGGGTTTCGATCAACCGCTTGAGCGCCTGAATGAAGCTGGCCGCGTCCCAACCATCAACCACGCGGTGATCGCACGAGATCGACACGTTCATCAGCTTGCGCTTGGCGATGCGTTCGCCGCCCATGCCATCGGGGACGAACATCGGGCGTTCGATGATCCGGTTGGGGCCGATGATCGCCACTTCGGGGCGGTTGATCACCGGGGTCGGCGCCACCCCGCCAAGCGGGCCGAGCGAGGTTACGGTCAGGGTCGAGCCCGACAGTTCCTCGCTCTTGGCGGTGCCATTGCGCGCGGCTTCGGCGAGGCGGCGGATCTCGTTGGCGAGCTGCCACAGGTTCTTGTCCTGCGCGTCGCGGATCACCGGGACCATCAGCCCGGCGTCAGTCTGTGCCGCCATGCCCAGATGCACCGCGCCATAGCGGGTAACCACCCCTGCCTCGTCATCGAACCGGGCGTTGAGCATCGGGAAGTCCGGCAGCGTACGGCAGATCGCGACGATCAGCAGCGGTAGCATGGTCAGCTTGGGCCGCTCGGCATAACCGGCGTTGAGCTGGGCGCGCAGGTCTTCCAGCGCGGTCACGTCGCATTCCTCGACATAGGAAAAGTGCGGAATGTTGCGCTTTGACGCGGCCATGTTCTCGGCAATGCGGCGACGCATCCCGATAACCTTGATCGTCTGATCCTCGCGCTTGCCGCCCGCGCTGCGGAAGGCGGCGTTGTAGGACAGGAAGGAATCGAGATCGGCATGGCGCAGGCGGCCATCCTCGGCCGGACGGACCTGAGCGAGATCGATGCCCAGTTCTTTCGCTCTTGCGCGGACGGCGGGACTGGCGAGGACCTTGACGTGGTGGGCCGGGGTTGGCGCGCGAGCTTCGACAGGCTCAACCTGAGCGGGTTTGGGCGCTTGTGCCGGTTGCGGTTCCGACGCCGCCGGGGAGGGAGACGGAGGAGCCGCTTCGACCTTTGCCGCCTCAGCCTCACTTTCAACGTCCGCTCGCCCTGAGCTTGCCGAAGGACCCTGGCTGACCGCCGCCACCGGGGCCTCGTCGTCAGCGCCGTCACCCTCGATCTCGATCACCACCAACGGTGACCCGATCGCGATCATGTCGCCTTCGGCCCCGGCGACCTGGATCACCGTGCCGGTCACCGGGCTTTCCATCTCGACCGTGGCCTTGTCGGTCATCACGTCGGCGATCTTGCCGTCTTCCTCGATCCGGTCGCCAACCTTGACGTGCCAGGCGACGATTTCCGCCTCGGCGATGCCTTCGCCAATGTCGGGGAGATTGAAGGTGAACTTGCCCATCGTCTTTACGCTTTCAACAGTCGGTCAACGGCCTCGCCGATGCGGACGGGTCCGGGGAAATAAGCCCATTCCAGGCTGTGCGGATAGGGCGTATCAAAGCCCGTCACGCGCTCGATCGGCGCTTCTAGGTGATAGAAGCAGCGTTCCTGCACCAGCGCGGACAGCTCCGCGCCAAAGCCGCTGGTGCGGGTCGCTTCGTGGATGATCAGGCATTTGCCGGTCTTTTCCACCGACTTCTGCACAGTCTCGATATCAATCGGAACCAGGGTGCGCAGGTCGATGATTTCGGCATCGACGCCTTTTTCGGCCAGCACCGCCTCGGCCACATGGATCATCGTGCCATAGGCGAGCACGGTCATGGCCTCGCCCTCGCGCACCACGCGGGCCTTGCCCAGCGGGATGCGGTAGTACCCCTCAGGCACCTCGCTGTCCTTGTGTCGCGCCCACGGCTCGACCGGCTTGTCGTAATTGCCGCTGAACGGCCCGTTGTAGATCCGCTTGGGTTCGAAGAAGATCACCGGATCGTTGTCCTCGATCGCGGCGATCAGCAGGCCCTTGGCATCGTGCGGGGTGCTGGGGATCACGGTCTTGATCCCCGCGACGTGGGTGAACAGCGCCTCGGGGCTCTGGCTGTGCGTCTGCCCGCCGAAGATCCCGCCGCCAAAGGGCGAGCGTACGGTGATCGGCGCGGTAAACTCTCCCGCCGAGCGATAGCGCAACCGCGCCGCTTCGGAGACGAGCTGGTCCAGCCCGGGATAGATGTAATCGGCGAACTGGATTTCCGGCACCGGGCGCAGGCCGTAAGCCCCCATGCCCACGGCCGCGCCGATGATCCCGCACTCGTTGATCGGGGTGTCGAACACGCGGCTTTTGCCATACTTCGCCTGGAGGCCCGCCGTGGCGCGGAACACCCCGCCGAAATAGCCGACGTCCTCTCCGAAGATCACGACATTGGGGTCGCGCTCCATCATGACGCTGAGCGCGTCATTGATCGCCTCGATCATGTTGAGCCGCTTGGTCGGAGCATTGGCAAGCGAAAGCGGCGCCTCTTCCAGCGTCATCATTCGTACTCCTTCCAGGTGGGCCATTTGATCCGGCGCTCGCGGATCGCCTGTTCTGCCTGTTCCTGGAGGTGCCAGGGCAGCTCCTCGAACACGTCCTCGAACATGGTGTGGAACGGGTGGTGCAGCCCGTGGCCGAGGATGCCGTTCTTCTCGGCCTCCTTGGTCGCGGCCTTGACCTGGTCGATCTGCTCGCGGTCCATCGCCTCGTGCTGTTCCTCGCTCCATTCACCCAGCGCGATCAGGTGGCGCTTCAACCGGGTGATCGGATCGCCCAGCGGCCATTCGCTGCGCTCCTGCGCCGAACGGTAGGCGCTCGGATCGTCGGAGGTCGAATGGCCTTCGGCGCGATAGGTGAAGTGCTCGATCAGGGTCGGTCCCATGTTGGAGCGCGCCCGGTCCGCCGCCCAGCGCATCGCGGCATAGACCGCCAGGGCGTCGTTGCCGTCGACGCGCAGCCCAGCAATGCCGTAGCCCACGGCCTTGGCGGCGAAGGTCGCCCGCTCGCCCCCGGCAAAGCCCGAAAAGCTGGAGATCGCCCACTGGTTGTTGACGACGTTGAATACGACGGGCGCGTTGAACACGGTGGCGAAGGTGAAGGCGGCGTGGGCATCGCCCTCCGCGCTCGATCCCTCGCCGATCCACGACGCGGCAATGCGGGTGTCACCCTTGATCGCGCTGGCCATGGCCCAGCCCGCCGCCTGCGGATACTGCGTCGCCAGATTTCCGCTGATCGTGAAGAACGAATGTTCGCGGCTGGAATACATGATCGGAAGCTGGCGGCCTTTCAGCTTGTCCGCCCGGTTCGAATAGATCTGGTTGATCATCTCGGTCAGCGGATAGCCCCGCGCGATCAGGATGCCCTGCTGGCGATAACTGGGGAACACCATGTCATCATCCGCCAGCGCGAAGGCCGACGCGACCGAGGTCGCCTCCTCGCCGGTGCACTTCATATAGAAGCTGGTCTTGCCCTGGCGCTGGCCGCGATACATCCGGTCATCAAAGGCGCGGGTCAGCGCCATGGTCCGCAGGATGCGGCGCAGCGTTTCGGGATCAAGCTTGGGATCCCACGGACCGACCGCGCGGTCATCATCGTCGAGCACGCGAATCAGATCCTGGCACAGCGGCCAGGTTTCGGATGCCGGGCAAGCTTCGTCAGGACGCGGCTGCACGCCAGCCGGAGGTATTGTCAGGTAGGAATAATCGACCGGATCACCGGGCCGAAACGGCGGTTCCGGCACGTGCAGCGAAAGCGGCGGCAAGTTGCCGCGGGCGGTATCGTCAGTGGCGGGCCGCTTGGCCATATCGCGCTCTCCCGCTTCGCGGACGCCGCAGCATCCTTGGAAGCATATTTTAGACCGGCGACATATTATTTCAAACGCAAAACATCGTCAACTAGACTGCTACCGGCGCGCTGAGCGGGGCCTGGGGAGCATAATCGTGGACCGCAAAGTCCTCAATCCGGTAGTCGAAAACGGAATCGGGACGGCGGGCAATCTCCAGCCGGGGTGCCCCGGCCGGCGCGCGCTCAAGCTGGGCTTCGACCAGGTCGGAATGGTTGAGATAGAGGTGCGTATCGCCCCCCATCCACACCAGTTCGCCCGGCTCAAGCCCGACCTGCTGCGCCAGCATTCGGGTGAACAGCGCCGCGCCCCACAGGTTGAACGGCAGACCCAGCGCCACGTCGCAGCTGCGTTGGTAGAGCAGGCAGTTGAGCCGCCCCCCCGCAACATGGAACTGGTAGGTCTTGTGGCACGGCGGCAGGGCCATCTGTTCCAGCTCGGCGACGTTCCAGCCTTCGACGATGTGGCGGCGACTGCCAGGATTGGTCCGCAGGCTTTCGACCACATCGGCCACCTGGTTCACGCCCTGCGGACGCTGACGGAACAAGCCCTCGTGCCCATCAACCTTGGCCGGCTCGTAAACCGGCCAATCGACCCACTGCTTGCCATAGACCGGGCCAAGATCGCCCCACTGCGCCGCAAAGGCGGCGTCGGCAACGATCCGGGCGGAAAAGTCCTCGCGGCTGATCTCATCGCCGGCGGCCTTGCGATAGCGATCGAGCGGCCAGTCGGTCCAGATCTCTACCCCCTGTGCGCAGAGCGCGCGGATATTGGTATCGCCGGTCAGGAACCACAGGAACTCGCGCGTCGCGGTTTTCCAATAGACTCGCTTGGTCGTGACCAGCGGCATCGCCCCACCCGCCATGTCGAAGCGAATCTGCGCGCCGAACACCGATCGGGTACCAACCCCGGTGCGGTCGACCCGCTGGTCCCCCTGCTCCCAGATGCGACGCATCAGGTCGAGATATTGCCATTCCCAATGCGGCGTGTCGGAAGAATCGAGGGGAATCGCTGCGCTGGCCATGAAATCACGTTAGCCGCAGATTGCGCGCTTGCCACCTTCGGAATCGCCCCCTATAGGCCCGCTCCTGCCTTGGGCGCCCCTTGAAGCAATTCAGTGGCGCTCTTGATCGGTCGGGGAATAGCTCAGCCTGGTAGAGCACTGTCTTCGGGAGGCAGGGGCCGGAGGTTCGAATCCTCTTTCCCCGACCATTTCATCCTACAGCGTCGGAATGATGTAGCGGGCGATTGCATCGGCCACTCCCGCGTCTTCGTTGCTTGCAGCGACCTGGCTGGCGGCAGCCTGCACCTCGGGCCTGGCCTGGCCCATGGCAATCGCCAGTCCGGCGCGGCGGAACATTGCGATGTCGTTGGCCTGATCGCCGATCACCGCAACCTGTTCCAGCGGCACGGCGTACAACTCTGCCAGCCGGGTCACCCCTTCACCCTTGTTGGCCTGAGGCGCGGTAGCGTCGAGATAGTAATCCTGCGATCGCACCACAGTCGCGGTAACCCCCGCCAGATCGAACGCCTCGGCCTCGATCCGGTCCATCACCGGATCATCGTCACAAACCGCCACCAGTTTGTCGACGGTATTGAGCCACGGCGAAAAATCGCCCGCGGCGCGCGGTTGCAGGCCGGATGAGAGTACTTCACGCGCGGTGTGGGAGTTGTCGGGATCGCTGGTGAGCCACTCCCCGGCGGCGAACAGCCAGCGGGTTACCCCCGGCTGCGAATAAAGATCGTTCAAGGCCTTCGCGGTGGTGTGCGGAACCTTGTTCGCCACCAGCTCGCGCCCACCCGCGTCGAAGATCGTGCCCCCGTTGAAGGCACCGAACGGGCCGGGCAGGCCCAACGCGCGGGCGATCGGCATGATCCCGGCGGCGGGCCGGGCCGAGATCAGCGTCACCGCCACCCCGCGTTTCACCAGATCGCGAATTGCGGCGACGTTTTCATCGGGCAGCGATTTGTCGTGTCGCACCAGCGTTCCGTCGATGTCGCAGACCAGCAGACGGATCGCGGGTTCGGTCAAGGTTCAACACTCCACCACGTTGACGGCCAGCCCGCCAAGGGAGGTTTCCTTGTAACGGGTGCTCATGTCGAGCCCGGTCTTGTGCATCGTTTCGATCACCTGGTCGAGCGAGACGCGGTGAGTCCCATCGCCCAGCAGGGCGAGCCGCGCCGCCTCCACCGCCTTGATCGAGCCAACCGCGTTGCGCTCGATGCACGGCACCTGGACCAGCCCACCGACCGGATCGCAGGTCAAGCCAAGGTTGTGCTCCATCCCGATCTCGGCTGCGTTCTCGACCTGCGCGGGCGTTCCGCCCAGCGCCGCCGCCAGCCCCGCCGCGGCCATTGAACAGGCGACCCCGACCTCGCCCTGGCAGCCGACTTCAGCGCCAGAGATCGAGGCGTTTTCCTTGAACAGCGAGCCAATGGCGGCGGCGGTCAGCAGGAAGGTTTCCGCGCCCTTGTCGCAGGCGCCAGGGGCAAAGCGCTCGTAATAGCGCAGCACCGCCGGGACGATCCCTGCCGCGCCATTGGTCGGCGCGGTGACGACGCGCCCGCCCGCTGCGTTCTCCTCGTTCACCGCCAGCGCCCACAGGTTGATCCAGTCGATCACCGAGAGCGGATCGGCCAGCGCGCGCTCCTGACGGTCACGGAGCTGAGCGTAGATCGTTGGTGCCCGGCGCTTGACCGAAAGGCCACCGGGCAACTCGCCCGACTGCGCAATGCCGCGATCGATGCACTGGCTCATCGCCGTGCGGATCGCCGACAGGCCCTTCGCAATATCCTTGTCGCAGCGCATCGCGCGTTCGTTGGCGCGCATCAGTTCGGCGATCGAGAGGCCGGTTTCGCGGCACCGCGCGAGCAGGTCCGCGCCCGAGGCGAAGGGGTGCGGAACGTCCCACAGCCCGCCCTCGTCGTTGCGGCCCAGCTCCTCTTCCAGCACTACCGCGCCGCCGCCGACCGAATAGGCGGTCCGCTCGGCGATCAGTCCACCGGCCCGATCGAAAGCGGCAAAGCGCATCGCGTTGGAATGATAGTCCAACCGCTCGCGCTGGAGGAAGATCAGATCGTGCGCTTCGTCAAAGGCGATGTCGTGGACGCCGCCCAGCGACAGTTCGCCTTCCGCCCGAACGCCGCGCACCAATTCATCTGCCGCATCGGGGCAGCACGATTCGGGTCGCACGCCCGCCAAACCGAGAATCACCGCACGATCAGTGGCGTGCCCC
>JAFEEP010000351.1 GCA_018241045.1 Pseudomonadota bacterium
ACCACGAATGATCCCAGCGCCCACTTCAGCGTGAACCGTTGATGCTCGCCGAACTCGATCCCGACGAAACCGACCAGCAGATAGGTCGAAGCAACCAGCGGGCTGAGCAGGTGGACCTGTTGTCCAATCAACGAGGCCCGCCCGATCTGGGCTGCCGTCAGGCCATAGTGAGCGCCGGTATCAGCGAGGATCGGCAGCATTCCGAAATAGAACGCATCGTTCGAGATGAAGAAGGTGAACGGGGCGCTGATCACTGCGGTGATCGGAGCCATGTATGGGCCCCAACTGGCCGGGATTGACGCGATCACCGAGGCCGACATGGCATCGACCATCTTGGTGCCCGACAGGATTCCAGTAAAAATCCCTGCGGCAAAGACCAGGCTGGCGACGGACAAGGCGTTGCCCGCGTGAGCGACGAGCCGTTCGCGTTGCGCGTCGAGCGACTTGAAGTTGATGGCGATCGCGATCGCGAAGCCGATCATGAACAGCACGGCCAGGGGCATCGCACCCTTGATCAGCGCGGCCATGAGCACGACGGTAAGGGCAAGGTTGAACCAGAACAGTCCCGGGCGGCGCGCCTCGACGTGGCTGTCGGCATCCTCCGCGATGATTTCCCGCGCGCTGGCATCCTCGTCGATCGCGTCGACAGGCAGCGCGGCCAGGCGCGCACGCTCCTTGATGCCGAACCGGTAGGCGACGAAAATCACCCAGCACGCGGTGAACGCCATTGCCGGGATGAGCGGGACAAAGACTTCACCAGCATCGAGTTTGAGTGCACTCATCACCCGCGCGGTCGGCCCACCCCACGGCAGGACATTCATCACTGCGCCGGCCATGATAACCACGCAGGCCAGCATCCGCACATCCATCCTGAGATGCCGATAAAGCGGAAGCATCGCCGCCGTGGTAATCATGTAGGTGGTCGCACCGTCACCATCGAGCGAAACCAGCAGGGCGAGGACCGCCGTTCCGATCAGCACCCGCACCGGATCGCCGTGGACGATCCTGACGATCCGCGCGATAAGCGGGTCAAACAGGCCGACGTCGATCATCAGCCCGAAATAGAGGATGGCAAAGACCAGCATCACGCCGGTGGGGGCAAGGTCCTTGACCCCATCCATCATCATCTTGCCCAGATCGCCAAGTGCGAACCCGCCAACCGCATAGGCCGCCAGAATAGCGAACAGGATCGGCACCAGAATCAACGCCACCAGTGCAGTAATGCGCTTGGTCATGATCAGCGTCATGAAACAGGCGACCATTGCGAATGCCAACAAGGTCAGCATCTTCCCCTCCCAATCGAATTATCAGTTTGTCGGCAGGCCGCCGGTCGCCGGGTCCGGTCCGGTCGGCCTGCCGCGTCGCAGGCTCTTACTTCGGCGAGATGACCATCAACCGGAAGGTTCCCGAAGCCGCGTCGGGCAGCAGGCGCTGGCCCGGGGTCGGCTTGGGCCAAACCAGATCGGCAGTCGACGAATAGAGCACCCCGGTGGTGGCATCGAAGCCCAACGTCTTGGCATAGGGATCGATCTTGAGCGTCCGGTTGACGCGATAGCTGTCGGGGCTGAGCTGGTCGACGATCGTCCAGTTGCCGTCGCGCGCCGCGACCGTAATGCGCCGGGCCCGGGCGTCATACATCACGCCGTCGGGATCTTCGCCCACGGGGATGCTGGCGACGACCGCGCCGCTATCGGCATTGACCACCTTCATCACATGGTTGCCGCAGGTTGCGAACAAGCGCCGATTTTTGGTATCGATACCCAGCGCCGCAGGATCCTCGCAGCCAGCAATGTCGATCTTTCTGACCAGCGACTGGCTGGCGGTGTCGATCACCCCGATCGAATGCGATTCGCCCAGGTTGACGTAAATCTTGCCCGCGCCATCGGTGCGCGAATATTCGGGGCCCTCGCCCAGATCGATGGTCTTGACGATCCTTTCCGCCTTGGGATCGATCACCGAGACATTGTCACTCTGGCCGTTGAAGACATAGACCATGCCGCTAACCGGATCGGTCAGGATCGAATCCGGCTTCTTCTCACCCTGGATAAGGCCGATAGTCTTGCCGGTTGCGGGTTCGAACACGACAATCTTGTTGCCCCCAGCATCGCTGGCAAAGCCCTTGCCCGCTGCGAACGCCACGCCGGCGGACTTGACGATCCCTGTTACCTCGCCCAGCGGCCGCAGGGTGTCGAGGCTGAGGATATGCACGGTTCCGGTATGCGTGACGTAAAGGCGGCGCGCGTCGGCATCGGCGTAGACGTAGTCGCCACGGCCTTCGCCCGGCAGCGATACCTTTTCGACCGTCAGAGGAGCGGGCGTCGGCGCCGCCGCGTGAACGCTGGATGCGGCAATCGCCGCCAGGGTGAACGATGCCAACAGGGAAACCTTGCGCATGCAATACCTCTCACAGTCGGGCGGAATCGAAATGACCGCCTTCACGAGTATCAAGGTAGGTCGACCAAGCTGTCATCAGTCTGTCAGGCCAGAACCACCGCTTGACTCGACAGGTACTGGCGCGGCACCTCGCGGCGATGCTGGGTTCAATGGACATACTTCGTGAGCGATGCGGAGCCGCATTTGCGACCCTGGCCTTGCTCTGCGCCGGGTGTAGCGACAGGAGTAGCGACGGTCGTTATCCGGCCAGCTACCCGGCAGAATATCAGACGATCGTCTCGCAAGCAGAGCGCGGCGGCCGCCTGGTCGTCTGGTCAACCACGGACCGCGATCAGGTAACCGAATTGCTGGCCGCCTTTGCGGTGAAATATCCAAGGATTCTCGTCGATTATCGCGAAATGAATGCTCGGGACATCTACCGCCGTTTTCTCGACGGCGCGTCGCGGAACGCCGTCCCCGCCGACCTGCTATGGAGCTCGGCGATGGATCTCCAGATCAAACTGGTCAACGATGGTTATACGCAGCGGTTCGTCTCCCCCGAGCGGCGCGAGATCGCGCAGTGGGCGAATTGGAAGAACCAGGCTTGGGGCGTCACCGCCGAACCAATCGTGTTTGTCTACAACCGGCGTCAGATGGCCGCGACGGCAGCGCCGGACAGCCATTCAACGCTGCGCGACGCTTTGGTCGAACAGCAAGCCTTGCGCGGCAAGGTGGCGACCTATGACCCATCGGTATCGGCGTTTGGCTATCTGTTGGCGACCTACGACGAGTTGGCCGATCATCGCTTGATGCAAACCGCCGCAGCGCTGAGGACGGCAAAGGCCAGCCTGCTTTCGAGTTCGCAGGAGGTTCTTGATCAGGTGGGCGATGGCAAGGCCACGCTCGGCTACAACGTGATCGGATCATACGCAGCTGAATACGCCAGGCAGCACCCTGATCTCGCGGTCGTGGTGCCAAAGGACTACGCCCTTGTCGTCTCGCGGATAGCAATCATTCCTGCCGCCGCCCCGCATCCGGACGCCGCCAAGGTTTTCCTGACTTTCCTTCTGTCGCGGGAGGGGCAAGAGCTGCTGGCGTGGCATTCCATGCCGTCCGTCCGGCGCGATGTTCCGACGCCGAAGGCATTGGTGGTCGATGGAACAATCCGCAAGGAAATCCGTGTCGGACCCGCGCTGCTGGTCACGCAGGATCAACTTACCAAGGAGAGCTTCCTTCAGAAATGGCAGGCAAAATCCCGATAGATTCAGCGAGGCGTG
>JAFEEP010000352.1 GCA_018241045.1 Pseudomonadota bacterium
GCAGCGGCAAGGCGCCATGCGCGGGGTCTCCAATCCAGGCTTTGACCGATTCGAGTTGAGCGTGCTTGAACAATTGGCCGGTAGTGCTTAACGAAAGTGGTGGGGAACAACGGGCCATTTTAGGCTTAAAAAGCTGCTTTCGGAGCAGATCGATCCCCCACTCTCCTGGAGCCCCAAGCCCGCCATGTCGTCATCCACCTCGCCTTCACCCATCTGTCCGAGCGATCTCGCCCATCCCCTGGTGGCCGGGCTGGTCTCGGTCATCGTCAACTACGGAGGCACCTTCATCCTCGTCTTCCAGGCCGCGAAAGTGGCCGGCCTCAGCCCGGAGCTGACAGCCTCCTGGGTGTGGTCGATCTCGATCGGCGTGGGCGTCACCGGGATAGTCCTGAGCTGGACGGCACGCGAGCCGATCATTACCGCGTGGTCCACGCCGGCCGCCGCGTTCCTCATCACCGCACTTGCGACCACGCCCTATGCCGAGGCGATCGGTGCCTACCTGCTCTCGGCGGCGGCCTTCGTGGCATTGGGGTTGTCCGGGTACTTCGAGAAAGCCATCCGGCTGATCCCACCGGGCATTGCCGCCGGATTGCTGGCCGGCATCCTGCTGCAGTTCGGCATCGGTGCCTTCGGTGGCATGAGCATCGACCCCGTTCTGGCGGGCTTGTTGATCATGGCGTATCTGGTGCTCAAGCGCCTCACCCCACGCTATGCCGTGGTGGGCATCCTGGTGCTGGGGCTGGCCTTCCTGCTCATCGAGGATCGCGTCGATCTGTCCGGGCTGGCATTGCAACTCGCCGCGCCGGTTTTCACCATGCCGGCGTTCTCGCTCAACGCCACCTTGAGCGTGGCACTGCCGCTGTTCCTGATCACGCTGACCGGCCAGTACATGCCGGGCATGCTGGTGCTGCGCAACGACGGCTTCAAGACCAGTGCGAACCCCATCGTGACCGTCACCGGGCTCGGTTCGCTGCTCATGGCACCGTTCGGCTCCCATGCGTTCAACATCGCCGCCATCACGGCCGCGATCTGCACCGGCCGGGAAGCGCACGAAGACCCGTCCAGGCGCTGGATCGCCGGCATCGCCGCGGGGGTCTTCTACATCCTCATCGGGGTGTTCGGCGTGACCTTGGCCGCCCTCTTCATGGCCTTCCCGGCGACCTTCATCACCACGCTGGCCGGCCTGGCGCTGCTGGGCGCCATCGGCGGCAGCCTGGCCGGCGCCATGGCCGACGCACAGGCGCGCGAGGCCTCGCTGATCACCTTCCTGGCCGCAGCCGCCAACATCAGCTTGCTGGGCATCGGCGGTGCGTTCTGGGGCCTGGTGATCGGGCTGGTGGCGCATGCGGTGCTCAACGGCCGCCTGCCCCAACGAGCGCCAAGGCAGGTAATGGCGCCCGCCCCCGCGAACAAGGGGGTGAGCTGATGCGCCCCTCTGTCGATGCCATGTGTGATCACGACCAGCATGGACGTTATCCCGAGGCCCTCACCGTGGAGGACTTCCGCCACAAGCTGGCCGCCGTGCGGGCACGCATCGACGCCGCCTGCCGTCGCGCGGGTCGCGATCCGGCGGACGTGCGCCTGCTCCCGGTGAGCAAGACCAAGCCCGAGGCCAGTATTCGCATGGCCTACGCGGCCGGTTGCCGGATGCTGGGCGAAAACAAGGTGCAGGAGGCCCATCGCAAATGGGAAGCCACGCAGGATCTCGGCGGGCTGCGCTGGTCGATCATCGGCCACCTGCAGACCAACAAGGCGCGGATGGTGGCGCGCTTCGCCGACGAGTTCCAGGCGCTGGACAGCCTGCACGTGGCCGAGGCACTGGAACGCCGCCTGCAGATCGAGGGACGCTCACTGGACGTGTTCGTGCAGGTCAACACCTCGGGCGAGGCCAGCAAATATGGCCTGGCACCCGAGGATGTCCCAGGCTTCGTGCGCGCCCTGCCGGCCTTCTCTGCCCTTCGCGTGCGCGGCCTGATGACGCTCGCACTGTTCTCCAGTGAGGCCGAACGGGTACGGCAGTGCTTCATCCTGCTTCGCACGCTGCGGGACCGACTGCGCCAGAGTGCCGCCGCAGGTATTGGCCTGGATGAGCTGTCCATGGGCATGTCCGGCGACTTCGAGATCGCCATCGAGGAAGGTGCCACTGTGGTGCGTGTCGGCCAGGCCCTCTTCGGCGCCCGCCCCTTGCCCGACAGCCACTATTGGCCAGCAAACCCCGAAACAGAGGAGCCCCGATCGTGAAGACCGCCATCGCCATTCGCCTCCTGGATTTCGAAGACCTGGGAACGCTGGAACCCCTGCTGCAAGCGCGCGGCTACACGATCGAGTATGTCGATGCGACTAGAGATGCGTTGAACACCCGCGCTGTCGATGCTGCTGACCTGCTGGTGGTGCTCGGTGGCCCCATCGGCGCCTTTGACGACGAGGCCTATCCATTCATCGTGGATGAGTTGGCCTTGGTGCGTCGGCGGCTGGACGGCCATCGCCCGCTGCTGGGGATCTGCCTGGGCGCGCAACTCATCGCGCGCGTGCTCGGCGCCAGCGTGGCCCCCATGGGTGCCAAAGAGATCGGCTTTGCGCCACTGACGCTGACACAGGAAGGTCAAGCCTCGCCGCTGGTCGCGCTGGGCAACGTGCCGGTCCTGCACTGGCATGGCGATCAGTTCGACATTCCACCCGGCGCGCTGCGGCTGGCAGGGACGGATGTGTGCCCCAACCAGGCCTTTTCGGTCGGGCGC
>JAFEEP010000353.1 GCA_018241045.1 Pseudomonadota bacterium
AAGTGGCAGCGCCGCGATCCACCTAGTCAATGATCCCCACCGCCTTGCCTGCGCGGGTGAACATACCGATGATCGTCTGGACTTGCTCCACCGAATGTTCGGCGCAGAGCGAACAGCGCAGTAGGGTCATGTTGGCCGGGGTCGCCGGGGGGCGGGCCAGGTTGACGTAAAGCCCTTCCTTGAGCAGCGCCTCCCACATCGCCGCGCCGCGTTCCAGATCGGGCATGATGACCGAGATGATGGCGGACTGCGGCTCGGCGGTGCCAAGCTGGAACCCGGCATCGCGCAGCCCCTTGTGGAGCACCTTGGAATTCTCCCACAGATGCGCCCGCTTGTTGCCGGCGTGCATCAGCTTGCGGATCGAGGTCGCGGCGGTTGCCACCACGCTGGGGGGAAGTGAGGCGGTGAAGACATAGGGGCGGCAGACCAGCCGCATGATCTCGAACTTGGGATGGTTCGATACGCAGAACCCGCCGACCGTGCCGACCGACTTGGAGAAGGTGCCGATGACGAAGTCGACCTGATCGAGCACGCCCTGCGCTTCGGCAACGCCGCGGCCGTGTTCGCCGATGAAGCCCATCGAGTGGGCCTCGTCGACCAGCACCATCGCGCCGTTGTCCTTGGCGACCTTGATCATCTCCTTCAACGGGGCGATGTCGCCCAGCATCGAATAGACGCCCTCGAGGACGACCAGCTTGCCCGCACCTTCGGGAATGCGCTTGAGGCGCTTTTCCATCGCCTCGATATCGTTGTGCTTGAAAGGCACGACCTCGGCGTCGCCCATCTTGCAGCCGTCCCAGATCGAGGCGTGGCTGTCGATGTCGAGGACGATGTAGTCGCCCTTGCCGGCAATGGTCGAAATGATTCCGAGGTTGGCCTGATAGCCGGTGGAAAAGACCATCGCGTGGTCCATCCCGTAGAAGTCCTTGAGCGCTTCCTCGACCGCACGGTGCCCGGCATAGGTGCCGTTGAGCACGCGGCTGCCGGTGGTGCCCGATCCGAAGTCGTCCAGCGCCTGCTTGCCCGCCTCGATCACGTCGGGATCGAAGGTCATGCCCATGTAGTTGTACGTGCCGAGCAGGATGGTCTCGCGCCCGTTGCACACCGCGACGGTGGGTGAAACGACGCGTTCCATCGTCAGGTTGAACGGATCGGTCACCCCGGTCGCCAGCAGTGCGCGGCGCTGTTCGATCAGCGGGTCGAACTTGGAGAAAAGGTCGGTTTCGCTCATGATCCCGATCACCCTTGCAGCTTGACCACGGCGTCGATCAGCTGGCCATAGCTCTCGATCTCGGCCTGCTGGTTCATGGTGATGATGATGTCGAACTCGTCCTCGATCGCGGCGACGAAGTCCATCACGGTCAGGCTGTCGAATTCAAGGTCGCCGGCAAAGGTCGTGGCATCGGTGATCGCGACGCCCTTCTTGTTGAAAGGCTCGATCAGCGCGGCGATCTTTTCGGCGGTGGCGGCGCGGTCCATTGAATTGCTCCGGTAGGTGGTTGGCGGCCCTTTGGCCGAGGAATGGGGCGGAAAAGGGGCGAGCATCAGGCCGTGGTCTTTTCCACCAGGCCTCTGACGGCGGCCATAAACGGACCGATCGACACCGGCTTGGCAAGATAGCCTTCAGCCCCGGCATCACGGATGCGTTCCTCGTCGCCCTTGCCGGCATAGGCGGTGACGGCCAGCACCGGGATCGCGCGCAATGTCGCGTCGCCCTTGGCCGCCTCGATCAGGTCGAGGCCGGAGATATTGGGCAACTGGATATCCATGATGATCAGGTTGGGGACGAACTGGCGCGCCCGGTCCAGCGCCTCGAGCCCATCGGCGCAGGGCTCCACGGCATAGCCCTGGCTCTTGAGCACGTCACAGAACAGCTTGCGGTTGAGGTCGTTGTCCTCGACAACAAGGATGCGCTTTGCCATGAGCCGATCCCTAGCCCATCCCCCGAGTACCTGACTAGTGTTGCGCCAGCCCCAATCCCCCGCTGCCGATCCCGCCGCCTTGGCGCTGGGCGCACTCGGCTGGGTGCTGGGCGATCCCGATCGGGCCGGACGGTTGCTGGGCTTGACCGGCCTGACGCCCGAGGCGCTGCGTGGCGGGCTGGGGGATCCTTCGGTGCTGGGCGCGGTCCTCGATTTCCTCGCCAGTCACGAGCCTGATCTGGTTGCCGCGGCGGAAGCGCTGGGGGTTCAGCCGGCCGACCTGATGGCCGCGCGGGAAAGGTTGTAAGGAATGGCAAGGCCGCTGATCATCAGCGATTGTGACGAGGTGCTGCTGCACATGATCGTCCCCTTCGGGCAATGGCTCGATGAAACCCAGCCGGTATCGTTCCAGCTGGTCGGCAACGATTTCGCCAAGGCGATCCGCGACAAGGTTACGGGCGAGCCGGTCTCGCCCGAGGATATCTGGCGCTACCTCAACCTGTTCTTCGACAACGAGATGCACCGCCAGACCCCGATTGCCGGGGCGGTCGAGGCGATCGCGGCGCTGAAGGTGCACGCCGACGTGGTGGTGCTGACCAACCTTGCCGACAAGCACAACGCGGCGCGCAAGGCGCAGTTGCTTGATCATGGCATCGACGTGCCGGTGTTCACCAACCAGGGGCCGAAGGGCCCGGCGATCCAGGCGATCCTTGATCAATACGCGCCCAGCCACGCGGTATTCATCGACGACCTGGCCCAGCATCACGGATCGGCAGCCGACATGGTGCCGCATATCGACCGCCTTCACCTCTGCGGCGAACCCACGCTCGCCCCGCATATCGCCTGCGGGTTCGAGGCGGGGCACGCCCACGCCCGGATCGACACCTGGGAGCACGCCTTGCCCTGGCTGCTCTCCCGCTTGTAGGATGGAAGCCATGAGCATCGAAGCACGCCTCGCCGAACTCGGCATCACCCTTCCCGAAGCCGCCGCGCCCGTCGCGGCCTATGTCCCGGTGGTCATCGCCGGGGGGCTGGCCCACGTTTCCGGGCAAGTCTCGTTCGTCGATGGCCAGTTGTTCAAGGGTCGCCTGGGTGAAAACGTCACGATCGATCAGGGGATGATCGCGGCGCAGGGCTGCGCCTTGATGATCCTGGCCCAATTGAAGGCCGCGCTTGGCTCGCTCGACCGGGTCGAGCGGGTGGTCAAGCTGGGAGCCTTCATCAATTCGACCGCCGATTTCACCGACCAGCCCAAGGTTGCCAACGGCGCTTCGGAACTGATGGTCGCGGTGTTTGGCGAGGCCGGTCGGCACGCGCGCGCCGCGGTCGGCGTGCCCAGCTTGCCGCTGGGGGTCGCGGTCGAAGTGGACGCCATCGTTGCCGTTCGCCCTGCTTGATAACTGGCGCGCGCCCGCGCCGCGGCCTGACAAGGTCGCGTGGCTGGGCAGCGTCGACTATGCCCATCGCGGCTTGCACCACGCGGGGGTTCCCGAAAACTCGCCCGCCGCCTTTGCCGGAGCGATTGCGCGAGGCATGGGGATCGAATGTGATGTCCAGCGCTCGCTCGACGGGCAAGCGGTGGTCTTTCACGATGACACGCTGGATCGACTGACTGGCGAGAGCGGGCCGATCGGCCAGCGCAGCGCCGAGCAACTTGGCGCGATGGTGCTATCGGGCGGAACCGACACGATCCCGACGCTGCGTCAGGTGCTTGACCTGATCGGCGGGCGGGTGCCGCTGCTGATCGAGATCAAGTCGCCGCGTAAAAGCAATTCGCGCACTTCGGCCCTGTGCCTGGCGGTGCGCCGGGTGCTGGAAGGCTATGCCGGGCCGCACGCGATCATGAGCTTCGACCCGCGTATCGTGCGCTGGTTTGCCGATCATTCACCGCTGACCGTGCGCGGACTGGTGGTGACCGAGGAGAATGACAAGGCGTTGGCCGGGATGATCCGTCGCCGCCTCTCGCTTTGGCTCGCCCGGCCCGATTTCCTTGCCTACGACATTCGTGACCTGCCCAGCCGCTTTGCCGCGGCGCAACGCAAGCGCGGCCTGCCCCTGCTGACCTGGACGGTGTGCAGCCCTGAGCTGCGCGAGCGTGCACTCGCCTGTGCCGACGCGCCGATTGCCGAAGGCGCGGGCGTGGCGTGATCGAGGCGCGGATCGCGGGTTCGGTCGGCGAATTGCCCGCAGCGCAGTGGGACGCGCTGACCGGCGGCAATCCTTTCGTCAGCCACGCCTTTTTGACCGCGCTGGACGATTCGGGCAGCGTCGGGCCGGGCACTGGCTGGTCACCCGCGCCGATCACCATCAGCGACGCGCAAGGCTCGCTGATCGCCGCACTGCCCGCCTACCTCAAGGACCACAGTCAGGGCGAATACGTGTTCGATCACGCCTGGGCCGATGCCTGGCACCGTGCCGGGGGGAGCTATTATCCCAAGCTGCAGATCGCCGCGCCGTTCACCCCGGCCACCGGACCGCGCCTGCTGCTGGCCGATCCGATGCTGGCCGGGCCACTGCTGCGCGCCGCCGAACAGGTCTGCGAACAGAACGGGTTGTCCTCGGCCCACGCCACCTTCATCGAGCCGACGCAGCTTCCCCTGTTCGAGGAGGCGGGCTGGCTGCTGCGCAGCGACATCCAGTTCCACTGGGTCGATCGCGGCTACGCCGACTTCGACCAGTTTCTTGGCGCCTTGTCATCGCGCAAGCGCAAGGATCTGCGCAAGGAACGCGCGGCTGCTCAGCAAGGGGTGACGATCCGGCACCTTTCCGGCGCAGAGATCCGGCCCGAACACTGGGATGCCTTCTGGGCGTTCTATCAGGACACCGGATCGCGCAAATGGGGTCAGCCCTACCTGACCCGCGAAGCCTTCGACCTGTTCGGCGAGCGGCTGGGGGACAAGGTGTTGCTGATCATGGCTTTCGTGGGGGACCGACCGATCGCAGGAGCGCTCAACTTCATCGGCGATGACGTGCTCTACGGGCGCTATTGGGGAGCTGTCGTCGACAAGCCGTTCCTGCACTTCGAGCTGTGCTATTACCAGGCGATCGATGCGGCGATCGCGCGGGGGCTGTCGCGAGTCGAGGCCGGAGCCCAGGGCGGCCACAAGTTGGCCCGTGGTTATGAACCGGTGCAAACCTGGTCGGCGCACCACATCGTCCATCCCGGGTTCCGCGAAGCGGTTGCCGACTTCCTCGAAAGGGAACGGGCAGGGGTGGCATCGGACCAGCTCTACCTTGCCGATCGCACCCCGTTCAGGAAGGAGTCTTCGTCTGCCTGATGGCAGAAGCAACACCGGCCCACTCCCCCGGCCCGACCACCCACAGGGTATCCTGAACGGGTGGTCGGGCCGGGGGGGGGGGCCGGTGTTGCAAGCCAACTGCGGATGCAGTTGGCGCACCGATCAGAACATCAGGCCGCCCGGCGGCTCGACGCGACGATCCATTCGCGGGCGCGGCGCTGGGCCTCGGCGATTTCGCGGGCGCTCATCTCGTCCGAGATGTCGGCGCGGCACAACTGGGCTTCGCCATGGCCGTTGACCGCGGCAAGGTTGAACCACTTGTGCGCTTCGATCAGGTCGCAGGCGACGCCGTGGCTGCCGGTCGAATAGGCGACGCCAAGATCGTAATAGGCGCTGGTATCGCCGGCCGCCGCAGCGGCGAGGCAGGTTGCCACCAGCATATCTTCGGAATGATCGCCGATCGGCGTCGAAGCGGTGGTGCCTTCGCTGTGAATCCAGACAGTGCTCATCTCTCGTACCCCCTGGCGGCGTCCCCCCGGGTTCGTTCCCGGCTGCCGTCATGCCTCAACTTTCCCGATCATGGTCAACAAAGGGTTAACGGCAGCGCAGCTATTTTCGCGACGCCCTTAACCCGGCCATCACAGAGCGGCATTACAGTGCCATGACAGAAGGTCTGCGCCGTTCATCTTGTTCTAATGGTGGGCAAAGTAGAATGCCGTCTTATTGGCGCTTGTGCGGGATTCTGGCCCGCCCTATAGGCGCGCTCAGACGAGTGAGGGGGCAGACGGGAATACCCGGTGCCTGAAGGTCTCCGACGTTTGGATCAAGGTGGAGAGAATATGGCGACGGTTCTCGGCGATGAGATTGACGTCCTGGCCAAGGCCAAACGGGCAATTGCCGGCGATTATGTTCCAAGCGATGACGAACCCTATATGTCAGAGCCGCAGCTCGACTATTTCGGGCGGCTGCTGCAGGAATGGAAGAAGCTGATCCTGTCGGCGGCGCAGGATACCCTGCAATCGCTTCAGGACGGCCCGATCCGCGAGCCCGATCTTAATGATCGTGCATCGAGCGAGACCGATTGGGGGATCGAGCTGCGCACCCGCGATCGCCAGCGCAAGCTGATCTCCAAGATCGATTCGGCGCTGCGCCGGATCGAGGAAGGCGAATACGGCTATTGCGAGGTTACCGGCGAGCCGATCGGGCTTGGCCGCCTTTCCGCCCGTCCGATCGCGACCATGACGGTCGAGGCGCAGGAGGCGCACGAGCGGCGCGAGAAGATTTCGCGCGACGATTGATCGCTTCCCCGGTATTAACCAGTCCTTCGGCACTCGCGTTTAGGATTGCCCAATCCGGCGGCGCTATAGCGCTGTCCAACGCGGTCGCAGCCAGAAGGACGCACGAGGAGCAAGGTGGTGGACAAGGGCGATAGCGGACAACGGCAGATCGCGCGCGACAGCCTGTTCGTCATGGCCGAACTGCGGATAGACGGCGCACCCGGCGAATATCGCGTGCGCGTCCGCAATCTCTCGGCCGGGGGACTGATGGCCGAAGGCGTGCAGAACGTGCAGCGCGGCCGGGTGGTGTGGATCAACGTCCGCAATGTCGGCTGGGTCGAAGGTTCGATCGCCTGGATCCAGGACAACCGCTGCGGGATTGCCTTCCGCGACGAGATTGATCCCCTTGTCGTCCGCGCTCCGGTGAGCACGGGCGAGGGTACGCCGCGCTATGTAAAACCGCCGCTGGCCGGTTTTGACCAGACCCAGTTGCGCAAGATCTGACCCCGCGCCGGCTTCGAAGCCGATGCGGCTGGGCGTTTCACCGAAAATGGTTTAACCGGAACGGCATGGTGCCGCTTCCCTTCCGCTACCTGTTGCCTGCCGTCGCCTTGGCGACGCTGGGTGGCTGCGGGTCGAACAGCGACCGGCCGGTCAAGGTGGTGGTGCTGGGCGATCCGGGTGCGGTCTTCGCCACCGGCGCGCGGCTTCCCCCGGCCGCGCAGCTTGTCCGCTCGGCCACTTCCGAAGGGCTGGTCGGGCTGGATGAGCAGGGCCGCGTCGTCCCGGCGCTGGCGGATCGCTGGATCGTCACCGATGACGGGCTGTCCTACATCTTCCGCCTGCGCGACGGGACCTGGCCCGACGGCAGCGGCATCACCGGAGATTCGGCCCGCGCTGCGCTGGTTGCGGCGATGGATACCGCCGCCGACGGGCCGCTGGGCGGCGATCTCGCCGTGATCAGCGAAACCCGGGCGATGGCCGGGCGGGTGATCGAGATCCGCCTCAAGCAGCAGATGCCCGATATGCTCCAGTTGCTCGCCCAGCCCGAACTCGGCCTGCTGCGCGGCGGGCGTGGGGCGGGGCCGATGCGGCTGACGCGCAGCAAGGACGTGGCCATGCTCCGTGCGATCGCGCCCGAGGATCGCGGCTTGCCCGAGGAGCCCGGCTGGAAGGACCGGGTGCGGCGGCTCGAGCTGGAATCGCTCGGCGCCGACAAGGCGATCGACCGGTTCAATGCCGACCAGGCCGATGTCGTCCTGGGCGGCAGGTTCGCCGACTTTCCCCGGCTCGACGCCAAGGGCGTTTCGCGCGGTGCGGTGCGGTTCGATCCGGTCAACGGGCTGTTCGGGCTGGCGGTGATGCACGGCGACGGATTCCTGTCCAAGCCCGAGTATCGCGAGGCGCTGGCCATGGCGGTCGATCGCGAGGGCCTTATCGGCGCGCTCAACGTCAGCGGCTGGACCGCGACCTCGCGGATCGTCAATCCGGGGCTTGAAGGCGATAGCGGCACGATCGCCGAACGTTGGCTGGGACGCAGCCTTGACGAAAGGCGCAAGATCGCGGCGGGGCGCGTTGCCAGTTGGAAGGCGGGCGGCGCATCGCAGGCCCCGCTGCGCATTGCGCTGCCGACCGGGCCGGGCGCTGACCTCCTGTTCGCCCACCTTGCGGCCGACTTCAAGGCGATCGGCCTCGACACGCGCCGGGTCGGCGAAAGCGCCGATGCCGATCTGCGCCTGATCGACAACGTGGCGCGCTATGCCCGGCCAACGTGGTTCCTCAACCAGTTGAGCTGCGCCGCGCGCCGTGCCTTGTGCAGCCCGCAGGCCGACAGGCTGGCCGCCCAGGCCCTCGACGAACCCAATCCCGCCAAGCGCGCTGACATCTATGCCGATGCCGAGGCCCAGTTGACCATTGCCAACGGTTTCATTCCCTTCGGTGTGCCGATCCGCTGGTCGCTGGTCGCGGGCAAGGCCAGCGGCTTCGTCGCCAACCGCTGGAACGTCCATCCCTTGATGCCGATGGCCCTGCGCCCCAAATAGGCTTGGCCGGTCGCTGCCGACCGGATGGCATAGGGTTGCGCCAATGACTGAAGCGGGTTTCGGGAACAAGCCGCGCCGGATGGCGGCAAGCCTGCCGATCGGCAACGATCCGCAATCGGTGCGCCAGCGGATCGAGGCGATGGAGCGCCTGCTCGAAGGGCTGTTCGAGGTACCTTTGGTCGGGCGCAAGGTCGGGCTCGACGCGATCGTCGGACTGGTGCCGGGGATCGGCGATGCAGTGACCGCGGTGATGGGGCTTTATATCGTCTGGGAGGCGCGCAACCTTGGTATGTCGCGCTGGCAGATATGGCGGATGATCGGCAACGTCGGGTTCGATGCGCTGGTCGGAGCGGTGCCGGTGGCGGGCGACCTGTTCGACTTCATGTTCCGGTCGAACACCCGCAACCTCAAGATCATCCGGCGCCACCTCGACAAGCATCATCCCCATACCCGGGTGATCGAAGGATGATGGCGCGGGGTGCCCACGTGGTCCCCGCGCAAGGATGAACCACCTTTGCCAGGTGTTGCACGACTGCACGCGACTCGCCGGATTCCCTGCGTTTACGAGAAATTAACCTTTCATCTTCATTGGTCATATGGTTAATGACGGGCAATGACCCTTACGAAAGGGTTGTCGACCGGGGAAACGGGGCAAAGGGGGGTTACCCATGCGCGTGTTGTTGATCGAGGACGAGCCGACCACGGCCCGGGCCATCGAACTGATGCTGACGACCGAGGGCTTCAACGTCTATACGACAGACTTGGGCGAAGAGGGCTTGGACCTCGGCAAGCTCTATGATTACGACATCATCCTGCTCGACCTGAACCTGCCCGATATGCACGGGTACGACGTGCTCAAGAAGCTGCGCGTCGCCAAGGTGCAGACCCCGGTGCTGATCCTGTCCGGCATTGCCGAAATGGATTCGAAGGTCCGCTCATTCGGCTTCGGGGCCGACGATTACGTGACCAAGCCCTTCCACCGCGAGGAGCTGGTCGCCCGTATCCACGCCGTGGTCCGCCGCTCGAAGGGCCATTCGCAGTCGGTCATCCGCACCGGCAAGCTGGCCGTGAACCTTGATGCCAAGACGGTCGAGGTCGATGCCGCGCGGGTTCACCTGACCGGCAAGGAATATGCGATGCTCGAGCTGCTCTCGCTGCGCAAGGGCACCACGCTGACCAAGGAAATGTTCCTCAACCACCTTTACGGCGGGATGGACGAACCCGAATTGAAGATCATCGACGTGTTCATCTGCAAGCTGCGCAAGAAGCTGGCGCACGCCTGCAGCGGAGAGAACTACATCGAAACCGTCTGGGGCCGCGGCTATGTGCTGCGCGATCCCGAGGACAAGGCGGAAGCCGCCTGATTCACAAGTCTCTGGTAAGGTAGTAACGGAACCGCGCGGAGTGCCTGCACTTCGCGCGGTTCCCGTCTGCTTACTTGCCGCCGTGCTTCTTGCATTCGTTGCGGAAGGATTCGCGCGCCTTGCCGTGCAGGCCCTTGGCATCGGCCTGCTTCGAACATTCGATCGACACAGCCGTGCGCGGTTTGCTCGGCGTCGCGGCGTGCGGCGCCTTGGTCGCCTTGGCCTTCGGGGCCGCCTTCGCCGCAGCGACAGGCGCCGCGGCTGGTTTTGCCGGTGCGGCGGCCTGCGCCATGGCCGTGCCCGAAAGGCCCAGCGATGCCGCTGCGATCAGTGCCAGAACAGCTTTCATCGGGATCTCCTCTAAACTGCGATCCTCGAATTATTGACGGCGGCGATCGATTTGCCAGTTAAACAATCGCAATGTTCCGGCCATTCAATCGATCCGGTTGAAGTAGTTCGTTTCCAGCTTGGGGATCCCTTCGCCCGGCCAGACGATCGTCTCGGTCATGGATTTGCGATCCTTCTGAACGGTATAGACCCGGGTGGAGACGGGGGCGCCGTTCTTGCCCAGGGTCATGACCAGCGTGTTCGGCGCGGGCTGGCGCAGTGAAACCGTGTCGATGAATCCCATGTCGCCGGTGATGGGCACGGGCACGCCGTCCAGCCCGGCGGTCGATTCGGCGTGCTGGCTGGATCCATCGGGCGCGACGATGTCGACCACTGTGGTCCACCTGTTGTCCGGCGAAACCCGGAACGAGATCGTCACCCGGCGCGGCCGTTCACCTTCCGGGATCCGCATCACGTCGAGCGACCAGTTCCCGATCAAGGGCATCTGCTGGGCAGCGGCGGCCGTTTTAGCCGAAGGGGCGGCCGTGGACTGGACCATGGAATCCGTGCCTGCGACCATGAGTCCGACGGCGACGAGTGGTACTGCGATAAACATGATGATCGTTCCTTTCGACCTGGGGCGCTCCGCGATCGGAGGCTGCCCCACGGTCTCGCCGACGGGGGCAAGTGCCGAAAGGTCGATATTCTTGTCCCAGATTTTCTGGGCATCGAGAATGCGCGCCAGTTCGCGGCTGCTGCCCACCCCGGTCTTGCGGCGGGCGTCGCGCAGGCGCTCGTTGATCGAGGCTTCGGACCGACCGAGCCGAACGGCGATGGATTTGACGGTGTGCCCCGCCGTCAGCAGGCGCAACACTTCCTGTTCCTTGTCCGTAAGGGACGCGAGCGAGCCGTGAGGAAGCTGCTGGACCGACATGGGCCCTGCTCATCACAACCGCCGTGCAGCGTCCATCACAATTTGTGGGATGGTCCGCCCCCTTACGGAGCGACGCGGTCAGGTGCATTCTGACCGTCCCATCGAGGAGGATCATTTATGGCAGACGTAGCAGTGATCGGCATCGACATCGGCAAAACGACCTTCCACCTGGTTGCAGTCGATGCATCTGGCGCGATCCAGTGGAAGAAGAAGCACAGCCGCTCCCAGCTGATGCGACACATGGAGGGCATACCGGGCTGCCTTGTTGGCATGGAAGCTTGCTGCGGTGCCCATCATCTCGCTCGCCAGCTCGCCGAGCTGGGGCACGACGTTCGCCTGATGGCACCCCAGTTCGTGAAGCCGTTCCTCAAGTCCAACAAGAATGACTACCTCGATGCTGAGGCGATCGCGGAAGCCGTGCAGCGGCCAACGATGCGATTCGTACCGGGGAAGTCGGTCGAGCAACTCGATCTCCAGGCGCTTCATCGTGTGCGTGAGCGCCTGGTGAGCCGTCGAACGGCGGTCATCAACCAGATCCGCGCCTTCTTGCTCGAACGCGGTATCGTGTTCCGTGCTGGCCGTCGTCACATGGCGCGCGAGATGCCGCAGCTGTTCACCGACGAGCGATCGACGCTGTCGCCGCGGATGCGCACGATTCTACAGCAGCTCTGGCAAGAGTGGCGCATGC
>JAFEEP010000354.1 GCA_018241045.1 Pseudomonadota bacterium
ACCGCCGCCCGAACAACTCGGCGATCTCAAGCTTTACCGCGTTCCGCACCACACCACGATCGCCGGACGGCAGATGAAGCAGACCCGGCTGATCGAGCAGGCCGGGGTCGGGTTCGAGCGGGTTTACCGCGTGACCTTCGCCGCGATGGATCCCAATGTCTCGGACTATCTGAAGGACAAGGTTGGCGCGCAATGGGAGGCGGGGAATCCCGACGCAATCCTGCGCACCCGCAACGACAAGGCTCACAATCTCGGCCTGCCGCTGCCGTCCGGCGCCTTCATGATCTCGCAGGACCAGGGCGGTCGCACCATGGTGATCGGCCAGCCCAACCTGCGCGACACGGCCGAGGACGAGAAGGTTGAACTGACCCTCGGCCCAGCGCCCGACGTAACGATTGAACGCCGCACCAGGTCGCGCGGCAAGCGCTATCAGAAGCAGGAGGTAAGGATCAGCAACGCCGGGGCAGAACCAGTCGCACTGGAGCTGCGCTACAACGTTTGGGGTGCGATCGTGCTAGACGATGCCGACGGGGCGCTGGTCAAGGAGGATGGCTTGCCGACGTTCAAGCTCAACCTTGCGCCAAACTCGACCCAAACGCTGCACTACACGGTGCGTTGGCAGTAGTGACCGCCGGAAAATTATCGAGATTCCGACCTCCTCGCGTGATCGCACTCACGGCGAATCCATCGGCAAAGCCGTAGGGTCAGATCAACCTTCCCGCGCCTTGTTCTCCCTCTTTCCGGGGCGCGGGAGGGGCTTTCCCGCCAATGCTGCGCTTGCACATGGCTGCGCCCTCCCCTATCCGCTTAACCGCACAATTAAATGACTCGGGGAGTCCTCATGCGTTTTGAAGGCACCAGCAACTACGTCGCGACCGACGATCTGAAAGTGGCGGTCAATGCCGCGGTGCTGCTGCGCCGCCCGCTGCTGGTCAAGGGCGAGCCCGGCACCGGCAAGACCGTGCTGGCGCACGAGATCGCCAAGGCGGTGAACGCCCCGCTGATCGAATGGAATGTCAAGTCGACCACCAAGGCCCAGCAAGGCTTGTATGAATACGACGCGGTCGCCCGCCTGCGCGATGGCCAGCTTGGTGACGAGCGGGTCCACGACATTGCCAACTACATCAAGAAGGGCAAGCTGTGGGAGGCGTTCACTTCGCCCCAGCTTCCGGTCCTGCTGATCGACGAGATCGACAAGGCCGACATCGAGTTTCCCAACGACCTGCTGCAGGAACTCGACCGGATGAGCTTCGACGTTTACGAAACGCGCGAACGGATCGCGGCGCAGGACCGCCCGATCGTGGTCATCACCAGCAACAACGAGAAGGAACTGCCCGACGCGTTCCTGCGCCGCTGCTTCTTCCACTACATCAAGTTCCCCGACCGCGAGACGATGCAGTCGATCATCGACGTCCACTTCCCCGGCATCCAGAAGGCGCTGGTAAGTAAGGCGATGGACGTGTTCTACGAGGTGCGCGAGGTACCGGGGCTCAAGAAGAAGCCATCAACCAGCGAACTGCTCGATTGGCTCAAGCTGCTGCTCAACGAGGATATGCCGCTCGACGTGTTGCAGAACAAGGATCCGACCAAGGCGATCCCGCCGCTCCACGGCGCGTTGCTCAAGAATGAGCAGGATGTCATGCTGTTCGAGCGCCTGGCCTTCATGGCGCGCCGTCAGAACTGATCCGGGCCCGATGAGCCTGCCGCCCGACCGGACGGAGCATACCCGCTTCGCAGCCGTTCGCGCGCGGCTTGAAGGGTTCACGCCCCGCCCCGGCTGGCGCGCCTGGTTGTACGAATTCCTGCTATTCGGGTTCAAACAGGGCTGGGCTTGCCTGTTTGGCGGGCTGATGCTGGCGCTGCTGCTGGGCACGCACCTGTTCTATCCGCCTCATGCAGAGCTGGCGCGGTATGACTTCCTGACGCTGGCCGCCGTCGCGATCCAGGTGGCAATGCTCGCCTTCCGGCTTGAGACGCTGGACGAGGCCAAGGTGATCCTGGCCTTTCACATCGTCGGCACGGTGATGGAACTGTTCAAGACCAGCGCGGGGTCATGGCTCTATCCCGAACCCAGCGTGCTGCGGATCGGCGGGGTGCCACTGTTTTCCGGCTTCATGTATGCGGCGGTGGGTTCATACCTTGCCCGGGTCAGTCGGATCTTCGACTTTCGCTATTCGCACTATCCCAATCAGGCGCTGGCGGGGGTGCTGGCGGTTGCGGTCTATATCAACTTCTTCGCCCATCACTGGCTCTCCGATATCCGCCTTGCGCTGTTCGCCGCGCTGGGGCTGTTGTTCTGGCGCACGCGCGTCTGGTTTCGCGTATGGCGTGTTGATCGCTGGATGCCGTTGCTGCTCGGCTGGCTGCTGGTCGCGCTGTTCATCTGGTTTGCCGAGAACATCGGTACCTTCAGCCGCGCTTGGCTCTATCCCAGCCAGCAACACGGATGGGCCATGGTCAGTCCGGCCAAGCTGGGCGCGTGGTATCTTCTGATGTATATCTCCTTCATCCTGGTTGCGGCGGTACACCGCCCGCAAGAAAAGGTCTGATCCGATGTTCTTCAACTTCGTCGACGAGCTGCGTGCAGCGGGAATTCCCGCCAGCTTCAAGGAACACCTCGTGCTGCTCGAGGCGCTCGAAAAGGAGGTGATCGAGCAGACGCCCGAGCAGTTCTACTATCTCTCGCGCGCGGTTTTCGTGAAGGACGAAGGGCTGCTCGATCGGTTCGATCAGGTGTTCAACAAGGTCTTCAAGGGCCTATTGACCGACTATGGCCAAAACCCGGTCGATATTCCCGAGGATTGGCTCAAGGCCGTCGCCGAGAAGTTCCTGACGCCTGAGGAAATGGCCGCGATAGAGAAGCTGGGATCGTGGGACGAGATCATGGAGACGCTCAAGAAGCGGCTCGAGGAACAGCAGAAGCGCCACGAAGGTGGAAGCAAATGGATCGGCACCGGCGGGACTTCGCCCTTCGGCAACAACGGCTACAATCCCGAGGGCGTCCGCATCGGCGGTGAGAGCAAGCACAAGCGCGCGCTCAAGGTGTGGGAAAAGCGCGAGTTCCAGAACCTCGACAACACCCGCGAACTGGGCACCCGCAACATCAAGATCGCGCTGCGCCGCCTGCGCCGTTTCGCCCGCGAGGGATCGCCCGACGAACTGGATCTTGAAGGGACGATCGAGGGGACGGCACGGCAAGGCTGGCTCGACATCAAGATGCGGCCCGAGCGGCACAATGCGGTCAAGCTGCTGCTGTTCCTCGACGTCGGCGGTTCGATGGACCCCTTCATCAAGCTGGTCGAGGAACTGTTCAGCGCCGCCACGGCGGAGTTCAAGAACCTCGAATTCTTCTACTTCCACAACTGCCTCTATGAAGGGGTATGGAAGGACAACAAGCGGCGTTGGTCAGAGCGGACCAACACCTGGGACATCCTCCACAAGTACGGCCACGACTACAAGGTCGTGTTCGTCGGCGACGCAGCGATGAGCCCCTATGAGATCACTCACCCCGGCGGCTCGGTCGAGCACTTCAACGAGGAGGCAGGATCGGTCTGGTTGCAACGCCTCGCCCACGTCTATCCGGCGACAGTGTGGATCAACCCGGTGCCCGAAAAGCAGTGGTCCTACTCGCAATCGACCAAGATGATCCGCGAGGCGGTGGGTGGATCGATGTATCCTCTGACATTGTCGGGCCTCGACGACGCCATGCGCGAACTGACCCGCAAGAAGCACTGACGGGAACACTGCCAAAGCATGGCGTCGCCCCGCTACCGGCGTTTGACGGGGCGCAAGAATAACTTGCGCTTGATCCGCGCGGGCCGATCGCCACATTCGCGGCATGACACAACGACTCCCCGCGCTTTACCTCGGTCACGGTTCGCCCATGACCGCGATCACCGACGTCCCCGAACATCGCGCCTGGACGGCGCTTGGCCTTGCCTTGCCCCGCCCCAAGGCAGTTCTGGTGATCAGCGCGCACTGGGAAACCCAGGGCCGCATCCACCTCACCGCGGGCGATGCGCCGCGCACGATCCACGATTTCGGCGGCTTCCCCGACGAACTCTATGCCGTGCAGTACCCTGCCCCCGGATCGGCTGCGCTGATCGAGCGGATCGAGGCGCTGATCGGCACAGAGCGCATCGCGCGCGACGATAGCTGGGGCTTCGATCACGGCGCGTGGGGCGTGGTCCGCCCGATGTATCCCGATGCCTCGATTCCCCTGGTCGAGATGAGCCTCGATCGCACCATGACGCCCGACGACATGATCGCGCTGGGCCGCGCACTTGCCCCGCTGCGCGATGAAGGCGTGCTGCTGATCGGCAGCGGCAACGTGGTCCATAACCTGCGACTGTGGCGTCAATATGCCGGAACCCGGCCCGACTGGGCGGTCGCGTTCCAGGAACGGATCACCACGGCGGTGCGCAACGACGATCACGCGGCACTGACCACCTTCGCCCCCGACGACCAGCCCGCCGCCGCGGCGGTCAACAGCGCTGAGCACTATCTCCCGTTGTTGCCGATCATCGGCGCGCGCCTGCCCGGTGATGAGGTCGGGGTGTTCAATGATACGATCGACGGTGCGCTGTCGATGACCAGCTATCTGATCGGCGACGTCGCGCCGTTGGCGGCGATCGCCGCCTAGCGATATAGCAGCAGCGGCGCGACAGCCTCGGCCCAGGCCGCTTCATCGGGGGCTGCCAGGGCTTCGAGGTCGCCCGCCTCGCTCGCCGGATCGTCGACCCAGTGGCGCAACGCCGGGCCGCCGTTGATCACGTCGATAGCCAGTCGCTCGAACTCGTATTCATAGGGGAAATCCCGCCAGATCTCGTAGTCGGGATAGAGCGCCCGGATTGCCTTGAAAGCCAGCGCCTGCAATCGCCAGGGGCGGAAGGCGTGGTGATCGTAGAATGGTCCCTCGGCATGGATCATCAGGCCATTGCACAACTGCCCGGCGTGTTTGTGGAAGGTCGGGGTGAACCAGCATTCGCGCAGAGCGCAGCCGGCCAGCCAATGCGGCGCGATGCGCTGCATCTCGGTCAGCACCGCTGGTGCCTGAATATCGGGCGCGCCGAACAGCACCTCAAGCGGGCGGGTGGTGCCGCGCCCCTCGGACAGCGTCGCGCCCTCGAGCATCACCGTTCCGGCATAGGCCCGCGCCATATTGACATTGGCGGCATTGGGGCTGGGATTGATCCAGACGCGATTCTGCGGCCAACCAAAGCCTGGCCCCTCGGGCTGCCAGCCCTCCATCGCGATCACGCGGTAATCGACGTCGAGCTTGAACTGCGCGATGAACCAGAGTCCCATCTCGCCCAGGGTCAACCCGTGGCGCATCGGCATCGGCCCGGCGCCGACGAAGCTCTCCTGCCCGGCGAGCAGCGAGGTGCCTTCGATCGGCCGGCCCGCCGGATTGGGCCGGTCGAGCACCCACACCGCCTTGCCCGTGCCATGCGCGGCCTCGAGCAGGTAGAGCAGCGTGGTGACGAAGGTGTAGATCCGGCAACCGAGGTCCTGCAGGTCGAACAGGAACACATCGGCCGTGCTCATCATCTGTCCGCTGGGGCGGCGCACTTCGCCATAGAGGCTGAAGATCGGGATGTCGTAGGTCGGGTCAAGCTCGTCCGCCGTCTCGATCATGTTGTCCTGCTTGTCGCCCTTCAGCCCGTGTTGCGGCCCGAAGGCCGAGGTAACATTGACCCCGGCGGCGATCAGCGCATCGAGCGAATGGGCCAGGTTAGCCGTCACGCTCGCCGGATGGGCGACCAGCGCGACGCGCTTGCCCGACAGCGGCGCGCGTAAAGTGGAGTCCGCCAGCAGGCGGTCGATGCCGAACTTCATGCCGTGTTGCGTGGCGGAAGCGCTATGCGGAAGCAAGCCGGATCGTGAAAA